>JAZDJM010000170.1:0-3585 GCA_043804305.1 Bacteroidota bacterium | reverse complement strand
ATCCTTTAAAATTAAGTTACGTACCCTAAATTCTGGCCCGTATGTTTTATTTAGCAGCATAGAAAGTAATATGCCATCAGAAGCATATACTTCAAAAGTTATTTTCAATAAAGGCTCACAGTCTTTGAATGAGAATTTTATGTTACTGAATGAAAATGGCAGTATTCATTGGGATAACTTTGTAAGGCAAAACGAGAAAGTGCAAATTAAGGTTAATGATCCATCAATCAAAGAGTTATACATTAGCTGGTACGCGCCAAAATTTTCTCCTGCCATAGTTCCGTTTGCACCGGTTAAAACGAATGAACTTGCGAAATTAGAATCAACAAAACCATTTAAAATTGAACTTTTCGACGGACTTTCTGATCCTTTAGCATTTAAGGATCTGGGAATATATATTGTTCATACCAAAGAAAAAGAGATTAAAGGTATTAGTATTTATAAGTTTTTCAACGAGTTTCCCTATGTTGCCACAGACGCTCAGCAGTTGTTTACACTTCGTTATTTAAATCCGCGATGGGAATTTGAAGAACTCATGGCCATGGAACCGGAAAAAGCTGTAGAAGAATTTTGGTTTTCACGCTCTAGAAAAAAAGAAAGAAGCGAAGATATGATGAGGACCTATTATTCACGGGTTCAGCGTGCCAATGAGCTGTTTACATCGTATAAAGAAGGTTGGAAAACAGATAGAGGAATGATTTTTATGATTTATGGAGCTCCGGATAAAGTTTTTAAATACAAAGACAAGGAAGTCTGGGAGTATGGTTATGATGCCTATTATAACGGTTTAAGATTTCAATTTTATCGAGTCAACAATCCTTTCACTCAAAACGATTTTCGTTTATATCGTCAGGCTCATTATGAACCAAGCTGGCAAGGAATAGTTGAGAATTGGAGAACAGATATTTAATTTTTGAATGAGCGGATACAAAATGTATTTTTGCAAAAAAATATACGATGGAAAAACAACAACTGATTTTTGGTATCCGTACGCTAATAGAGGCCATACAAGATGGTAAAGAAATAGATAAAGTTTTCATTCAGAAAGGATTAAGAGGCGAATTATATATGGAACTTTACGACTTGATAAAGTCTAATACGGTTCCATATGCACTTGTCCCGGTAGAAAAATTAAATCGATTAACACGGAAAAACCATCAGGGTGTTGCAGCATTTATTTCTGCAATTAATTATCATCGAATTGATCAGTTAATCCCCTCGCTTTATGAACAAGGCAAAACTCCTTTTATTCTGGTTCTCGATCGGATAACTGATGTTAGAAATTTTGGTGCAATTGCACGAACAGCAGAGTGTTCGGGTGTAGATGCAATTCTACTGCCGGCTAGGGGAGGAGCAGCAATTAATTCAGACGCTATAAAGACATCTGCAGGGGCATTGCATAAAATTCCGGTCTGCCGTGCTCAATACCTTCAGGACGATTTAAAATATCTAAAAGAAAGCGGATTAAAAATAATTGGTGTTTCAGAAAAAGCGGATAAAACGTATTATAACGAATCGTTTAAAGGACCAATTGCTCTGGTACTTGGTTCAGAAGAAGATGGAATTTCTGATATTTATCTACCATTGCTGGATGAATTCGTCAGGATTCCGATGGCAGGAACGATCAAATCATTAAATGTGAGTGTTGCCGGTGGAATTTTGATGTTTGAAGCTTTAAAACAAAGAAGCTAATTAACTTTTCTTCCCAACTTTTTTATCGATTTTACTAAAATATGCAAATCATTTTTCAATTTATAATTTTGAGCATACATTAAATTTAGGCGTCCAGACATCTCAACAGTAATATTTTGTTCAGGAAATGCATCTTTCGGATAAAAAATACCTTTCTTGAGCTTTGGAAGTTTTGTGTTGTTATAAGCGCTTAGATCATAGCCGACCCAGCTTTTACGCGAAAAAAGTACCGAAAAAATATTCTTATAAGCTTGCGTTTTGTTAGCTAAAAGCAGAATTAGAATGGGGCTGATTAATAAAAGCACAAAAGTGGAAAAAATATCAAAAAATCGTTTTGATCTTCTGTTATTGGGTTTCAATATACCGTCAATATCAATCATATACAAATTACCGGCTTGTGTTATGCTCTGACTCCCAATTATTGCGTTTGCTTCTTTCGGGGCAATTTTATAACTAACATTTGAATTGTTTAATTGAGACATTAATTGGATAATTCTGGAAGCTTCAATATCATCTGTACAAAAAACCAATTCATTGATGCCATAAATCGTAATAAGGCTCTCTGCTTTGTCAACTTCGCCAATCAAGCCTTCTTCAAAGCCAGAAATTGGGCTTAAACTTATCAGTCCAATAAAACCGGGTGGATTGGTTAAGTTTCTGATTAATCCGGCCACTCTTCGGCATTCATTTAAATTACCAATTATTGCGTATCTTCTATCTGACGGCTTATACAAGCTAAAGTCAGAAAATTTAAGTAATGTAAAAACTAGCCTTATACTTCCTAGTGAAAGAAATCCATAAAGAGTTCCGAATAATATTATTGCTCTACTAAACCTAAGCCAATCAGGTAATAAGGCATAAACAAGTAAAATAAAAAGCGTACCATAACCAATACCTTTAAAACTTTTTCCGATTAAAAAAGGTTTGTCGTAAGCTCCACTTAACCAGGAGGATATAATCCAAATAAAGGAATAAACCGGCAAAACATAAGCTGCATAATACCACGGATATGCACTATCGAAAAGATAGGTTTCTTCCCAATAATCATGAATAACATAAACACCAAAGATTAAAACCAAAAAATCAATCAGAGGTAAATAAATGGTTTTTAGAAATCTGAAGGCAATAGCAGCAAATGCACGCGTATATATAGCAAGATTTATAAGAATGCCAAAAATTTTAGCATTGCCCGATGAAAAATGCTTTTGAGCAAATAAAACCATGGCTTTATAGAAAATGAAAACATAATTAATTGAACTTTTTTTTGTGCTTTCACCCTTGAAGTGTATAATACTCGTCAGTGGAAAATAAATATTTTTATACCCGGCTTTTTGAATTCGAAACGATAAGTCAATGTCTTCGCCATACATAAAAAAACGCTCATCCGGCAAACCGATTTCTTTGAATACTTTTGATGGTATTAACATAAATGCACCGGCCAGAATATCAACTTCGTGGATTTTATCTTTATTAAGAAATCCTAAATGATAACGCCCAAATCGTTTAGACTTTGGGAAAAGTTTTGAAAGTCCGGAAATCTTATAAAAAGCTACCCAAGGTGTTGGTAACCCACGTTTTGATTCAGCCAGAAAATTTCCTTTTCCATCCAGCATTTTAACTCCTAGGCCTCCAACTTTCTGATTATCATCCATATAACTGATTATCCTTTCAAAAGTATCTTCCTCAACAATAGTATCTGGATTAAGAAGTAAAATGTATTTACCTTTAGCCTGTTCTATTGCCTGATTATTTGCCTTTGAAAAACCGAGGTTTTCTTTATTTAGAATGAGTTTGATATCCGGAAACTTGTTTCGTAGCATTTGAACCGAGTAATCAACCGAGTTATTATCTACAACCCAAATTTCAGATTCAATATTTTTACAGGCTTTTTTT
>JAZDJM010000169.1:0-5488 GCA_043804305.1 Bacteroidota bacterium | reverse complement strand
AATCAGGCAATTGAAAGAAAAATACGACACAACTACTTTGTTTATTTCGCACGATTTAAATCTGGTTTCAAATATTGCCGATTATATTGCCGTAGTTTACAAAGGCAAGATTGTGGAATATGCTAAAACAAGTGCGCTTTTTTCAAATCCCAAACATGCCTACACCAAAGGCCTGATGGCCTGCAGGCCACCAATGGATAAACGACTCAAACAATTGCCGCTGGTCGACGATTTTCTTTATCATCAAAATCATGCAGAACTATTGATGAAAAAAGAAAATGAGATTACGGATGAAATGCGTAAGCAAAATCATGAAGAAATATACCGGAAAAAGCCCATTTTAAAAATTGAACATTTAGCGGTAAGCTTTGCTGTAAAAAAATCCTTATTTGGTAAAGTAATAAAGAGCACAAAGGCTGTTGATGGCATTAATTTTGAAATTTATCAGGGCGAAACCTTAGGACTGATAGGAGAATCGGGTTGCGGGAAAACTACATTGAGCCGAAGTTTAATGGGATTGATAAAAGCAGATTCCGGAAAAATTATTTTTAAAGATTTGCCGGTTTCGGCTTCCGACACCAAAGCCATTAAGTCATTCCGGAAAAAAGTGCAAATTGTATTTCAGGATCCCTACGGCTCGCTCAATCCACGGCTTAGCATTGGTGAGGCCATTATGGAGCCTATGCATGCACACCGCTTGTATTCAAAAACGCAGTGCAGGGAAAAAACAATAGAATTGCTTAATAAAGTGGGTTTGGATGAAAATAGTTTTAATCGATATCCGCATGAATTTTCGGGTGGGCAGCGACAAAGAATTTCAATTGCAAGGGCATTGGCGCTCAGTCCCGAAGTATTAATCTGTGATGAAAGTGTTTCTTCGCTCGATGTTTCTGTTCAGGCTCAAATCATCAATTTACTCAATAGTCTGAAAAAAGAATTCGGATTGACCTATTTGTTTATTTCGCACGATTTGGCCGTGGTGCGCTATATGTCCGACAGAATTATGGTGATGGAAAAGGGGAGGATAATTGAGATTCAGGAGGCTGATATGCTCTTTAGCCGTCCGCAACAAGCATATACCAAGCGACTGATTGCTTCTATCCCGAATTTTAAATAACAAGAGCCGGAAAATTTTCATTCCCGGCTCTTAACTTACTAATTATGAGGAAAAATCTATTGCATTCTACAATTTCTAAACGGGCGGTTAGCACGATTAGCAGGACGCATTTTGGATCTGTCCTGACGGGCATCAAACATCACTTTTTGTTCGGCGGTTAATAATGAACGTACTTCCAGACGATGTTCTGCTGCATTTTTCATTATTTTCGCCTGAATAGCACTCATTTCATCAATAATTTTTGAAATGGCTTTTAAGTCTTGATTATCACCTGTTTGAAGGCTGATTTTTTTTTGCACGTAATTCGCCCAATTGGTTACGCAAGGGCAGGTTTTTTTCGGTTAAATTTAGTCTTAAAGTAGCCATTTTGCTTTGTTGTTCTTCTGTTAATTGCAGAAGAGCACAATTTCCGGCCATTGGCCCGTCTTGCTTAAATCTTTGACCTGCATAGGGTTTATTTAAACCTTGTCCAACAGGCTGAGCATTTGTTGTGAAAATGAATCCGGCTGTAAAAATAACAACTGCAATTCCTGTAATCATTTTGTTCGTTTTCATTGTAAATATTTTTTTGTGTTAAAAGAAAATCTGATTCTTTGACTATTGGCTAATGAAAAGGTTTAAACCTTCAGGAAAATTTTTTCCGGCTGAAATAAAAAACAGAGGCTGTTTAAATTGTATTTATTTTAATTCAGTAGTGTCCATTTTAAACTTGAATAATTGGGCTAATGCCCTGTGGAGGCAAGGTTTTGAATAGCCCCGGCATTAATGCCGGGGTAAATAATAAGCCATTGAAAAATGGGCTTTAGCCCAATCTGAAAATCAACCTTTTAGGATGGACTGGCTGTAAAAATTATCTTTTTTCTATTTTTACCAGACAATAATGTAAATAAATCTATACGAGCGCTTATTTAATCGAATTCAAACATTTAAATTCAAGACTTAACAAATCTTCCGGACTTCCATTTTCGTAGTTCAGGCTGATAACTTCTTTGGGTAAAATATCGAAGAAGTTTTTTGAGAAATGAATGTTTTTAGGGGTTTTTAGATAGAGATTCTTGACCAATTCACCTGATTCTGACCAGATAATTAAATGATTTCCTTCGGTTTTAAATTTAATTTCAGGATTATTAGGAAGTGCCAGATCTTTTGGTCGTTTGAAATAATATATATTTTCTGCCAATAATTTGTCTTTTTGGAATAAACGGGCGGAAAGCAATATTTTAGTTCTGTCTAAAACTTTCTTTAAAGTTGTGCTTGAAATTTTAAAGGTCGTTTCAGAACCATTTGCTTGAATGCTATGTAAACTTGAATTGTAATATATTTCATTTCCGTAAAAATCCATCAGCTTTAATTCTAATCGGGCTTCAATTTTTCTTAAACTGTCGGAAACAATAAAAATCTCCAATCCTTCTTTCCTTTCTTCAAAAGAAATTAAGAAAGTTTTGAAATCGTTTTTGGCTTCATAATGCAGGGCTTTCCAATTGCCAAAATAATCCATTCCCGACCATGAAATGCCCGGCCAGCAATCGTTCAACTGCCAATAAAGCGTGCCCATACATTTTGGTTTAGTGCGGCGCTGGGCTTCAAAAGCCTTGCTTAAACCATAGGCCTGGAGCAGTTGACTGACATAGCTAAAATCTTCAAAATCCTTTGGAACCTTAAAATCACGCGCCATATATTCCAAAATGTTTTGGTTGCCTATGCTCGATTTTTGATGTGCATTTATCGATTTTGAATGGAGATGCATTTCGTGAGAATCAGCAAAAGCTAAAAGTGTACTCATTTGCGGAAAAGACTGGAATCCAAACTCAGAGGCAAAACGGGGAATTTTCTTTTCGTATGTTTCAAAGGCTTCTTTTCCCCACCAAACTCCCCAATAATGCGAATCGCCATGGGTTAAGCTTTGCGGATGTCCCCATCCGTTTTTTGGAGATGATTCCCAATAAGCTGTTTTTGGATCGAGTTCTTTGACTAAATCCGGCAAAAGCTGATTAAACACCAATTGATAATCCTTCCAGATTTTTAGGGAATCTGATTTTGAATAGGCAAATTTTTTCTGATAACCCCAATTGAACCATAACTCATTCATCTCATTGTTTCCACACCATAGCGCCAGGCTGGGATGATCGCGAATCCGTATGATATTTTGCCGCGCTTCCTTTTCAACATTATGTAAAAAAACAGTATCGGCCGGATAAAGCGAACAAGCAAACATAAAATCCTGCCAAATCAGAATTCCGTTTTCATCGCATAAATTGTAAAAAATATCATTTTCATAAATGCCTCCGCCCCATATACGTAGCATATTCATATTTGCCTCTTTCACGCTTTTGATTAATTGTTTATAGCGAATTGAGTCAACTTCAGCTAAAAAATTATCTTGCGGAATATAATTTGCTCCTTTTGCATACACAGGAAAACCATTCACTTTAAAATAAAAACTTTCGCCAATGCTGTCTTTTTCCGTAATGAAGTCAATGGTTCTGAATCCGATTTTCTTAAAAGTGTTTAGGCTTTGGTTTCTTGTTTTTAATTCGATTTTAAAAGAATAAAGACTCGGATCTCCAAAGCCGTTTGGCCACCAGCGTTTGGGATTTTTAATCGAAAAGCTTTCCTTAAAATGATTAAATCCTTTTTTGAGTTTGAAGACCTGATTAAACAATTTGTTGTTTTCGTGAAAAACCGAACACTCTAGTGTTGTTTCAATCTCAGAAAACACCTCAGCTTCCCAGCCCACTAGCGCCAAAGAATCGCTTAATGCTTTCTGATAAAGGCGATTTTCCTGCACTTCAATACCTTTCCAATACTGAATATAAACCGGTCGCCAAATGCCCATAGTTACATAACGCGGCCCCCAATCCCAACCATACTGATAAGGTGCTTTTCGCGTGAAAACACTGGTTTGTTTGTCGTTTCGGTCATTATCTGCAGGAAGGCGGTAGGTTAAAGAATCATGGATTGGAATTGCTTTTTTCACCGGACTTTCAAACAAAATTTCCAGCTTGTTTTCACCTGTCTTTAATAGCTTATCAATGGAAATTTTATGGCTTTGAAACATATTTTCGGCCACCAAAATTTTTACATCATTTAAAAAAACGCTTGCATAGGTATCCAATCCTTCAAAAACCAATTCGGCATGGCTATGCTTTTGATGCTCGCTAATAAAAAAGTTCTTTCGATAAAGCCAGTTTTCGTTTTCTATCCATTTGTATTTCAGTTCATTGTCTGAAAAGTACGGATCTTCAATAAGTTGGTTTGCATATAAATCGGTTTGAACAGTTCCCGGAATATTTGCATCCATCCATAAACTATCGCTTTGCTTACGGAATTGCCAACTGCCTGTGAGATCGGTTATATCCGGAATTTGAATATTTTCCTGACAAGCGGTTAAAATTAAAAGTAAACTAATCAGCAGAAAAATGACCGGGCGCATACCGACAGAATTTAGATTAAAATAGAGTTTTGAAAGCATCTATCAATTGATTCACTTCACGCTCAGTGTTGTAGTGCACCAGACTGACTCGTACCACGCCGTCTTTTTCGAGCAAATCAAAATCTTCGATGATTTTTTTAGCATAAAAATCGCCATAGCGGATGCCGATATCAAATTTATCGATTTGCTCAACAATTTCTGAACTTTTCATGTTTTGATGAACAAAAGAAATCGTTGGAACTCGTTTTGATTTATCGAAAGTAGTTTCTCCGATAATTCTAATCTGCTTATCTTCATTCAGATATCCGAGCAGCATTGATGCCAGTTTTTCTTCGTGCCGGGCAATGAGTTCAAAACTCTTTTTTTGTTTTTCTTTTGAATGGATTAGTGATTCTGTTTTAAAATGATAATCGTGTAGATGCTCAAAATATTCCGGAATTGCGGCTAAACTGTAAGTGAGTTCAAAATTAAAATTACCGGGCTGAAGTTTATAAGGTACTTCGTTTTTGCCGATAAAATAATGATTGAAACTTTCCAACGATTGCAAAAGAGGATACTTACCATATAAAATAGCTTGATGCGGGCCATAGGATTTGTAGGTGCTGAACACATAAAAATCGACATCCAAATCCTGCACATCAATTTGCCGATGAGGTGCATAAGCAACTCCGTCAACTGCCAATAAAGCACCTGCATGGTGAACAAACTGAGCAATTTCCTTAATAGGATTAATCGTTCCTAAAATATTGGAAGCATGAACCATCGTAACTAATTTGGTTTTTGAGCTCAAAAGTTTTTGCAGCTCGCTTAAATCGAATTGCATAGTTGTTGGGTCAAGCCTCCAGATTTTAACCGCAATTCCCTTTTTTTGCAAATCCATCCAGCAGGAAACATTGGCTTCGTGATCGGAATTGCTAACGATAATTTCATCGCCTGCT
>JAZDJM010000168.1:0-4279 GCA_043804305.1 Bacteroidota bacterium | reverse complement strand
AAAAACTTCAATAAATTTACTTTTTTAATTAAATAAAATGTAGATAAGCTTAATAAAATGAGATATTTATTTCAATTCTTGGCTAAGAATTATCCGTTTTTTTTATTTCTCATTTTAGAAGTGTTTTCTATATCATTAGTTATCAGAGAAAATAAATACCAATCCGCTGTCTTTTCATCAATAGCGAATTCGTTTGGCGGAAAGGTTTTCTCATCCTACACCAATGTTGTGGATTATTTTCAGTTAAAAAAGACAAATGATAAGCTTATTTCCGAAAATGCCATTTTAAAACAACAACTCTTAAACTATCAATTAGCAATAGATACCGGAGTGGTCGAAACTTTTCCTCCAATAGCATTGCTTAGGCTTAGAAATCATGATTCCTTAACTGTACTTTACGATTTTATAAACGCCAAAGTTATAAGCAACTCTACCAATCGTCAGAAAAATTACATCATGCTGAATAAAGGAAGGAAACATGGTGTAAAAGAAAATATGGGACTAATTGGGCCACATGGTATTGTAGGTGTTATATTTGAAACTTCAGAGGATTTTTCGAGCGCAATAAGTTTATTGAACATCAAATTCAATGTGAGTGCCAAACTGAAAAACAGCAATGAAATAGGAACAGTTGTTTGGGACGGAAAATCTTCAAGATTTGGCAGGTTGGATGCCATCGAGAATTATGTTCCAATTGCTGTAGGAGATACAATTATAACAAGTGGTTTTTCATATATTTTCCCGGAAGGTGAAAATATTGGATTTATTGAAGAATTTAGCGAGATTGCAGGCAAGTCTTCCTGGTTTATCAAAGTTAGATTTGCATCAACTTTTAATACGTTGGATTGGGTAAATATTACCCGAAATATAAATTACGATCAACTTAAAAAGTTAAGCGCTAAAGAATTAGAAGATTAAAACCATGAGAATATCCGACATTTTTCGTTTTATCCTGTTTTTAGGCATACAACTGCTTATTTTCGACAATATAGAAATTGGCGGATATATAAATCCGTTTTTCTATGTGCTTTTCATCTTTAGTTTACCTTTTGATATTCCGTTGGTATTTTTACTTCTAGCTTCATTCGCAATGGGAATGAGTGTGGATACTTTTCATCATACTTATGGAATGCACGCCGCAGCAAGTGTTTTTATAGCTTACATTCGTTCTTTTGTAATCAATTTTTTATTGGCAGGAAAGGAATATGATAAAGGCACTATTCCGGGAATTGAAAATATGGGTCTGGGGAAATACGTATCCTTTGTTAGCATTTTGGTATTATTTCACCATTTTATCTACTTTTTTCTCGAGGTTTTCCGATTTTCAAATTTCTTCGATACCTTTTTTCGCATAATTTTAAGTAGTATTGCAACTTTAATCATAATCATAATTTATCAATTAATCTTTTCGAAAGAAAAAAAATAATCAGCCATGATGAAACATCTTAAAATTTTTATTGGAGCATTGCTTGTCGTTCTTTTTATCAGTTCTTGTGATAATACTAAAAATACATTTACTTTAACAACCACTATTGAGGGATTATCAGAAGGAAGTAAACTGTATATTCAACAAAGAACCGACAGTGGATTTATTATAACCGACACCGCTCAGTTTAGTTCAAAAGCTTACGTTTTCAAAGGCAAAATTGAACACCCCAGACTAGTTTATATTACCAGCGAATCTTATCGAGGAGCTATCCCTGTTTTTTTAGAATCTTCAAAAATCGTTGTTTCTGCCCATCTCGATAGTTTGGCCAAAGCAAAAGTTAACGGATCAAAATCGCATGATTTTTATGCCTTAACCAATACTAAATTGACAGAATTTGATAAAGTCTGGCAAAATTTCTATTATGGCGAATACCGTAATATGAGCATTATAGAGAAAGAACAGAACGAGGTTGTTGTAAACATGCTCTACGATTCGGCACAAAACCTGAAAGCAAATTATTTGCAGGATTTTTTACTTAAAAACGGAAAAGAGTTTGCAACACCACTTTTGGCTTTAGACAATATTGATGCCATGCAGGTAGACGCCGTTCAGGCGATTTACGATAATTTGGATCCAAAACTTCTGGAAACCGATGATGCAAAAAACTTCGCAAAAAGATTAACTATTGTTAAGCGAACAGCTGTTGGACAACCTTTCATAGATTTTACGATGAATGATACTTTGGGAAACGCTATCAGTTTATCGGAATATGCAAACGGCAAATATGTTTTGGTCGATTTTTGGGCCGCATGGTGTGGGCCTTGCCGTCGTGAAAACCCTAATGTAGTGGCAAATTTTGAGAAATTTAATGACAAAGGATTTACTGTTTTTGGCGTTTCATTTGATAAAAACAGAGAAGACTGGATTAAAGCCATTAAAACCGATAAATTATTTTGGGGACAGGTTTCCGACCTTCAAGGTTGGGGAAATGCTGCCGGAAAACTTTATGGAATTCAATCTATCCCTCAAAACATTTTACTTGATCCGAATGGAATTATTATTGAAAAGAATTTAAGAGGACCAGCATTAGGCAAAAAACTAGAAGAACTTTTGAGTAATTAAAATTTATAAACTGATAAGGTTTAAGTAAGAAAACATCTTGCTTAAACCTTTTTTATTTTTAGATATTATGAATAATCGTAAAGTTGTTTTTGATTTTTTTGACAAACAAAATATAGAATACCAATTGGTTGAACATCCGGCCGTTCCAACTGTTGCAGAAGCCATGAAATATTGGAAAGACGTGGAAGCAACACATTGCAAGAATTTATTTTTTAGAAATCACAAAGGGAATAAGCACTTTTTGGTTGTATTTGATGCGCATCAACAGTTGGCAATAAACGATCTGGAAAAAAGACTCGGGCAAGGAAAAATTAGTTTTGCATCTGAAAAAAGAATGGAAAAATACTTGAAAATACTTCCAGGTTCTGTTTCTCCCTTTGGATTATTAAATGATTTTGAAAATCATGTTTATTTATTTCTGGATAAAAACCTGAAGAAAAGCACGAAAATCAGTTTCCACCCCAATGATAATACCGCCTCAATTGTTATCGCTTTTCAAGATTTTTTTAGTTGCCTTGAATCCTTTGGCAATGCTTATGAATTTATTGAACTCTATTAAACGAAACAGGCTGTTTCTCTAACAAAAACAGCCTGTTCAAATTTTATTGTTTTCAATGGTTACAAAATCAGCATGGCATCGCCGTAAGTGAAGAAACGATATTTTTCTTCGATGGCTTCTTTGTATGCTTTCATTATAAAATTATAACCGCCAAATGCAGCTACCATCATCAGCATTGAAGAATAGGGCAAATGAAAATTAGTAACCATAGATCCGGCTATTCTAAATTCATGAGGAGGAAAAATAAAGCGGTTAGTCCATCCATCAAAGGGTTTTAAATGACCGGAAATAGAAGTTGACGATTCCAAGGCTTTCATAACGGTGGTGCCGACAGCACAAACGCGATGTTTTCCGTCAATGGATTTATTTACGATATCGGCAGCTTCCTGACTGATATACAATTCTTCAGAATCCATTTTATGCTTTGTAAGATCTTCTACTTCAATGGTTCTGAAATTACCTAAACCGGCGTGAAGCGTAATTTCCGAAAAGTTTACTCCCTGAAGTTCCAAGCGCTTTAAAATTTCGCGGCTAAAATGCAATCCGGCGGTTGGGGCAACAACAGCACCTTCATGCTTTGCGTAGATGGTTTGATAACGTTCATCATCCAAAGGTTCTATCGGCCGCATATGCACTTTTGGCAAAGGAGTTTCGCCAAGATGTTTGAGTGTTTTTTTGAAATCCTCGTAAGGTCCGTCAAATAAAAACCGGAGTGTGCGTCCGCGCGAAGTTGTATTATCAATAACTTCCGCCACTAGCTCATCGTTTCCAAAATACAATTTGTTACCGATGCGGATTTTACGGGCCGGATCTACCAAAACATCCCACAAACGCGACTCCCGATTAAGTTCACGAAGCAGGAAAACTTCAATTTTTGCACCTGTTTTTTCTTTTTCGCCATAAAGGCGAGCAGGAAAAACTTTAGTATTGTTCAAGGTAAACACATCACCTTCTCCAAAATATTCGAGAATATCTTTAAAACTGCGATGTTCGATTGTTTGAGATTTTCGATTGAGAACCATTAATCGGGATTCATCACGATTTTCGGTTGGGTAGTTTGCAATTAATTCTTCGGGTAATTTGAACTTGAATTTCGATAGTTTCATGTAAGGCTTTATATTAAAAACACTTTCTTCTCGTAAAAAACCATAAATAAAATTCATCATTTT
>JAZDJM010000167.1:0-4950 GCA_043804305.1 Bacteroidota bacterium | reverse complement strand
GCGAGAGCTAAAGACAAAATAGTAGCAAGCAATAATCCCCATTTTAAATTTCCTTTCACAATAAATAAACCCAGTAGGAAAAGAAATAAAATTATTGCTCCCACATAAGTTGGCCCCGACATAAACGGCTGATCTCCCCAGTAGGCTGAAATGTAATTCTCCGAAATCACTTGTCGAAATTGTGGTTCAATCTTTTCCAAAGCAGACTTATTGGCAGCCAAAGCACCTGATGCTCCGCCTTTTACATTTGGAATCAATAAACTCCAGCTTTCTGAAATCCCATAACTCCATTGAGTTGCATAATCTTTATTGAGACCGGAGGTTTGAATCTTTTCGTCCAGAACTAATTCTGACTTTCCACGCATCGATTGTGCCGAATATTCAGAAGTAAGTAATAAATTGGTAATGTTTGGTAAGATTGCTAGTACAGCCGCAATTATCAGGATAGCCGTAGCTTTTGCAAATTGTAATAATGTTTTGTTTTTCAAATGTTCGAAAAAGATAAAAATTCCCAATATTACAATTAGTAATAGCAAATAATAGGTAATCTGCAGGTGATTGGCTGAGATCTCAAGAGCCGCAAAAAAAGTTGTAATTAATCCTCCTAATAAATACTTGCCTCTATAGGTCAGCAATATACCGCCAATAATTGGTGCAATATAGGCTATTGCAAATGCCTTGGTATTATGCCCGGCTTCAATAATCATAATAAAATAAGTGGAAAAAGCAAAAGCAATTGCTCCAACTACACTCAGCCAAGGATCAATTTTTAATATAATAAGAAGAATAAAAAAGCCGATAAAATAAAGAAAAAGTATATTTACCGGATGCGGAAGCCCAAATTGTATAATTTTTCCAATTGGTTTTATCCAATTATTCGGATAAAGCGTAGAAATTTGATAAGCAGGCATTCCGCCAAACATCGAATTCGTCCAAAGTGGTTCACTTCCGAATTCAGCACGATAATCCTGAATTTCTTTTGCCTGCCCTTTATAAACTGCAATATCGTGTTGTTTTAATTTTTTTCCCTCTAAAACAGGTGTTAAAAAACTAAAACTCAAGACTATAAATATAATTAGTGCGGCAATAAAAGGGAAGCCTTTTTTAAGGATTGATGTGTCCATTGTTTCTATTCTTTAATTTCTTCATAATCAACATAATCACCCAACTCTTTCTTATCGGTCGAAGATTTTGATTTAGAAGTATCTGTTTTGATGTTTATTTCTCCTTCTTTTTTACTTTGATTATATTGTTGATTATACTGCTCATTCATTTGTTTCTGTGCGCGTTTCATAAAACTCCTCAAAATAAATGGGAAAAGCAATCTTATCAAATAAGGTAAAACGATAAAAAGAAGAAAAAGGATAAGTAAAAATCTCAAAATAAATAATTATTAAATGTTTACGCGAAATTAATGGTTTTTTATTGATCCTTTATCAGGGATAGGCCAAATTGATACTATTTTAATGTTTTTTAAAATTTTTGTTCAAATCTGTAACGAATCAAAAAAAAAACTGTCTATTCTGAAAGGATGGGACATCTAATTAATTTTAAACCAATTTGCGGCCAATATTAATCTTTATGATACATTTTTTCAAAAGCTGCCAAAATTTCAAACACAAATCATTATGAATAAATTGAATTATACGCTAATCATTATTGCTTTTCTTATAAGCAATCCATTATTTTCGCAAAAAGATAATAAAAAAAACTATAAGGCAACTGCTGTCGAATCTGCTCCCATTATTGATGGAGTATTAGACGATGAAGCATGGAAAACAGGAACATGGAGTAATCAGTTTACTCAGTTTGAGCCCTATAATGCTGCCAAAGCTTCTCAAAGCACTGAATTTAATATTGTTTTCGACAAGGATAACTTATTCGTTGCTATAAAAGCATTTGATACCAGTCCGGACAGTATAGTTAGAAGGCTTACACGCCGTGATAGTCCGGATGGAGATTTGGTAGGCGTTGCTTTTGACAGCTATCATGATTTACGAACTGCTTTTATGTTTTCGGTTAGTGCGGGTGGTGTTAAATTTGATCAGATGATGACTGAAGACGGCAATAACGAAGACGATTCCTGGGATCCAAATTGGTGGGTTAAAGTTAATATGACATCGGATGGATGGGTTGCTGAAATGAAAATTCCATTCAGTCAGCTTCGTTTTAAAAAAGAATCGAACAGCATTTGGGGGATGCAGGTTTTTAGACAAACCTATCGGCACAATGAACTCGATTTTTGGCAACATATTCCAAAAGACGCACCGGGATTAGTTCATTTATTTGGAGAACTAAGTGGTTTAGAATCTATTAAACCACAAAAAATATTTGATATTACGCCCTACGGATTGGCAAAAATTGAAACTTATAAAGCCGATGAAGGTAATCCATTTGCCGATGGCAGCGATGCTTATGCCAATGCTGGAATAGATGCCAAAATTGGCGTAACCAACAACTTAACTCTCGATTTAACAATAAATCCGGATTTTGGTCAGGTTGAAGCCGACCCATCCGAGGTTAACCTCAGCGCTTATGAAACTTATTTCTCTGAAAAAAGGCCTTTTTTTATTGAAGGAGCTAATATTACCACTTTTGGAATAGGTATCGGCGATGGCGGTGTTGGTAATGATAATCTGTTTTATTCACGTCGTATAGGACGCAGGCCTAAATTATATCCTGATTTAGCAGATAATGAATTTACAAAAGTTCCTGTTTTTACTCCAATTTTAGGCGCAGCCAAATTAACCGGAAAAACAAGTAACGGACTCTCCATCGGAATTATTGAAAGTATTACTGCTGAAGGAAAAGCGGAAATTGACAATAATGGAACCCGTCGCTATGAAACTGTTGAACCTTTAACCAATTATTTTCTTGGCAGGGTTCAAAAGGATTTCAATAAAGGAAATACGATAGTGGGCGGAATGATTACAAGCACTAATCGCTGGGTTGATGAAATTACAAAGGATAATTATCATGAAAACGCTTATACCGGTGGAGTTGATTTTACACAGTATTTTAAAGATAAAAGTTGGATGATCAATGTAAATGCTGCTTTCAGTCAGGTAAACGGTACCACTGAAGCCATTACAAACACACAAGAATCATCTGCCAGATATTTTCAAAGACCTGATAATGATTATGTTGATTATGATCCAACAAGAACCTCCTTAATGGGTTCCGGAGGTCGTCTGCAAGTTATCCGCCAAAAAGGACATTGGACACATTTAGGAGTTATATTATGGAAAACACCGGGTTTTGAGTTAAATGATATGGGTTATCTACGTCAGGCCGATCAACTGTTTGCCATGTATTGGGGACAATATCGGGTTTGGGAACCAAAAGGTTTTTACAGAAGCTGGAATTTAAGCGGTGATTATTACAATATCTGGGATTTTGGCGGTAATTTACTGGGTCACGGTTTCGAATTAAATGGCAACTTAAACTTAAAGAATTTTTGGTCCGTTTGGGCTCATGCGAACTTGAATACTAACGGGATTTCAAATTCTATTTTGCGTGGTGGCCCTAAAATGAGAACCCAAGGAAGTCTTCAAGGGCAATTTAATATCAATAGTGATGAAAGAAAGAAATTATCAATATGGACTTATGCCAGATTTTCAGAGGGATTTAACCAAAACTCGGAAAATACAAGTGCAGAAATAGGATTTAGATACAAACCAATTAATACGTTAACAGTATCGCTTAACCCTGAATACAATTACTCTTTTTCAAAATTGCAATATATTGGCCACGAAACCTTTGATAATAAAGACAGATATTTATTTGCAAGCCTCGACCAAAATGTGATAAGTGCATCTATTCGAATTAATTACAATCTTACTCCAGACTTAACTTTACAATATTGGGGACAACCATTTATTGCTGGAGGAAAATTTTCTGAATATAAAGTTATCGAAAACCCAATGGCTGCTATATACCAGGACAGATATCATGTTTTTAGCCCAAATCAAATTAGCGGCCTAATCGACGGTGAATTTAATATTGATGAAAACACGGACGGAAATATTGATTATTCCATCGAAAAACCCGATTTTAATGTTCAGGAGTTTCTGTCGAATCTGGTAGTTCGCTGGGAATACAGTCCCGGTTCATCGGTTTATTTAGTTTGGAATCAGACCAGAAGCGGTTTTGTTGATAATGGCAATATACAACTGGGCGACAATTTAAACGAATTGTTTTCGGAAAAAGCACATAATGTGTTTTTGATTAAATTTAGTTATAGGATTGGATTGTAAATCCTTGAGGAAAAATTGATTGGATGAATATTTTATAAAAGACAAAACCTCTTTTATGTTTTATTCATCCAATTAATTTGCATAATATTTTCCCTGCCAACTATCACGTCTCTCCAATTCCATTTCAATTTTTTGAAGAATTTGGTCATTTCGAATATTTCCCCAGCTTTGGCTGACTAAAAAACGGGGTGGAACTTCGCCGGCAAAGCGTTCAATTACAAATCTTGGATTAAGCTTTTCTATAAAGTTGACCATAAATTGAATATATTCTTCCAGATCGAATAAATTAAAGCGCTCAGGATATTGAAGATATTCTTTTTGCATGGCCGTATTGGTAATAATTTGCAATTGATGGAATTTGATATTATTCAATGGAAGTTTAGAAACAATTTCAGCTTCTGCCATCATTTCTTCACGTGATTCGCCGGGTAATCCAAAAATTAGATGACCTCCTACTTTTATTCCTGCATCAGCAGTTTTTTCAATGGCTTCAATACTTTGCTCAAAAGTGTGTCCTCTATTTATTCTTTTAAGCGTCTTGTTATATGTCGATTCTATTCCGTATTCAATAATTACATAATGTGTTTTACTAATATCCGCAAAATATTTAAGCTTCTCATCATCAATACAATCGGGCCGGGTTCCAATAACTAAGCCAACGATTTCGTCCTTATCCAAAGCAGGAGAATAAATT
>JAZDJM010000166.1:0-3805 GCA_043804305.1 Bacteroidota bacterium | reverse complement strand
AGAAATTGAATTTCTTTTTTGAAAATGGTGACTTAACTATATTTTTCCTGTAAACGATCAACCAAAATATCAACAAAATTCTGAAGTGGTTTTTTCGCCATCATGGCCAGCATCGGGTTCATATCAGCATTAAACACGATATAAATTTCACAGCTCGATTCATCCAATATAAAAATATTTGTACTTAAATCGTAGGAAAACGGGTTTTTACCTTCCGAAATCATGACCACTTTTTCGTTAACAACATTCTGACCAAATGCCATATTCATATGCGCCATTCCTTCAATAGTAAATGCACAGCTATTTTGAGTTGAGCTCCAATTAACTACTTTGCTTGGCATTAATTCCTGCAAATTATTAAAATCGCTTAAAAAAGCATAAACAGTTTCGGCAGAAGCAGCAATTTGTTTTTTAACACTTGTAATTGTTGTCATAATTATTTTCCCCAATTGGCAGGATCTTTCCGCCATTTCTTTAATGATTCGATATCTTTTTCCATTATAAATTCATCAGCAATAGCTTGTTCTATCAAATCATTATAATTTGAAAGCGAAAACATTTTGCATTTGGCTTCTTTAAATCTTTCGATGGCAATATCAAAATCATAGCTAAAAATAGCTATCATACCTTTTACGATACACTGCTTTTCCCGCAAGGCTTCAACAGCCTTTAAGCTGCTTTGGCCAGTTGAAATTAAATCTTCAATTATTACCACTCTTTGTCCCGATTCAACAACACCTTCTACCAGATTAGTCATTCCGTGTTGTTTGTGTTCTGAACGCACATAGGCAAAAGGCAATCCCATGTCCTGTGCCACCAGCGCTCCTTGAGCAATTCCGCCGGTTGCTACACCAACAATAAGATCGATATCGCCAATTTCTTCTTGAATTTTTTTTTACAAATTCCTGACGAATATAAGTCCGTATCTGTGGATAGGAAAGCGTTAGCCGATTATCACAATAGATTGGCGATTTCCAACCCGAAGCCCATGTAAACGGTTTGTTTGGATTAAGTTTTATTGCTTTTACTTTCAAGAGCGATTTTGCTATTTGAAGTGCGACGTCGTTTGCGTTAAGTCCATTATTTTGCATAAATTGCTTTAAGTGTTTAATTAACGTATTTTTGGAAAGAATCTTTTATTTTTGAAAAGAAATATAAAATTTAATTCGAATAGAATTCCTCAGAATTAAACATATTTAGCTGCTTTAATTTTTATGCAAATGTATAAAGTTTTTATTAATGATAAATGGATTTTCTTTAACGAAAATCAAGGATCACAAATTACAGAAAATGAGGAATATGAAATTCTAGCCTGCAATTATGATTTAATTTTTAACCTGTCGGTTATGATTAAAACAGGAAATTATGACCGGAATATTGTTCTATCGAGCAGCAAGCAGATTCCAGATTCTTTTGATTATTTCTTAAAACAGTTCACTGTTTTGGAAGCTGCAGGCGGAATTGTATATAATACTGCCAATAATTATTTAATGATAAAACGTTTTGGTATTTACGATTTTCCGAAGGGAAAGATTGAAAAAGACGAAAACAAATCAGAAGCGGCTCTCCGTGAAGTGACTGAAGAAACCGGCGTTGAGAAGCTTAAAATAATGGATGTATTGCCTGAAACCTATCACATTTACCGCTTTGGGAAAGACTGGCTAATTAAAAAAACATATTGGTTTTTAATGCATACACAATATAACGGCTTACTCATTCCTCAAACCGAAGAAAGCATTGAAGAAGTTATTTGGGTTTCAAAAAAAGAATTATTGCATTATATGGCCAATTCCTACGGTAGTTTAAAAGAGCTTGTCAATACATTAATTTCTAAATAAATATTTAAATTCGCTAATTTGCAAATGAAATTATTCACTAAATAATACCAGACTATGAACATTGGATCAATATCAATCATCGCGTTTTATTTTATTGCTCCGGCAATTATTTTGGGTTCTTGTAAAAAATTCCCGATACTAAAGAAAATCGGATCAATTGCAATTGCCTATATTATAGGTATCCTGATGGGTGTTTTTAAAGTGTTGCCCGATAATTTTTATCCCACACAAGATTTGCTTACCAGCATTACTGTTCCGCTCGCAATTCCATTACTCCTCTTCCCATCCAAAGTAAAAGACTGGTTTCGGTTAGCCGGGCCTACTTTTAAAGCATTAATGGTTGGACTTGTAAGTGTATTGGTTACAGTGTCATTGGGATATTATTTTTTTAAACCTGCCGCTGATACTGAATTTTCAAAAGTTGCAGGATTGCTTGTTGGCGTATATACAGGTGGAACGCCCAACTTGGCATCATTAAACGTAATGCTCGATGTAAAACCCGAAACATACTTATTGGTTCATTCTTACGATTTAATAATTGGAGCTTTTTACTTTTTGTTTTTAATAACTATCGGTCAAAAAGTCTTTGAATATTTTTTGCCTGCCTATAAAAAAACGGCTTTGAGTGCTTCTGATGATAAGGAAATGGATATTCATGCCTATGATGTTTTATTCAATAAAAAAGCAATTTGGCCACTCATTAAAGTATTCGGCCTGGCAATTTTAATCTTTGCAATTTCCGGCGGACTTGCCATGCTCTTTCCAAAAGACTATTTGATGATAGTCGTTATTCTGGGAATCAGTACATTGGCAATATTAGCGTCTTTAATTCCAGGTGTCAATAAAGTTGAAGAATCATTTGATTTAGGCATGTATCTTATCCTCGTATTTAGTATTGTGGTTGCTTCTATGGTCGATTTATCAAATTTAACACTGGCATCTTTTCATTTGATAGAGTATATCAGTTTTGTGGTTTTTGGTTCGTTATTCTTGCAGGTCATTATTTCAAAGTTTGTTAAAACCGATGCTGACACTGTAATTATTACCAGTACCGCATTAATATGCAGCCCGCCCTTTGTTCCGGTTGTAAGTGGCGCACTTAAAAACAGAGAATTATTAGTGCCGGGAATTACTATTGGAATAATTGGTTATGCTCTAGGAAACTATTTGGGATTTCTGATATCAGAATTATTACAATACTGGCATTTTTAAAATTTCATTAGCGTAAAAAATTTTTTTGGCGAATAAAAAAATGAACTCTTTCATTTAAGTCATTATTTTTAATAATTTTACATCATTAATTTATAAGTTAAATCAATCTTAAATTTTAAATAAATGAGATTTATAGTCAATAGTGTGAGTCTGTTAAGAAGTTTGCAATCCATAAGTGGAGTATTAAACACAAAAAATACATTACCCATTTTGGATGATTTTTTATTTGAACTCAACGGAAATAATCTACAAATTACCGGTTCAGATTTGGAAACTACAATGTCGGTAAGTTTACAGTTGGATTTGGCTGAAGAATCTGGAAGAGTTGCCATTCCAGCCAGAATTTTGATCGAGACACTTAAAACTTTTGCCAATATTCCGGTTACAATTTCTGTTTCAGACGATGATTTTCAGGTTGAATTAACCGCCGGAGACGGAAAGTATAAGTTGTCTGGGCATGATGCTGCCGAATTCCCGAAAAGTGTGGAAATGGAGGATGCTATTGAAGTTAAAGTACCATCGGATGTTTTTGTTAATGCTTTTAACAAAACGCTGTTTGCCACCGGAAACGACGAATTAAGACCGGCAATGGCAGGCGTTTTTTGCACTTTAGCTCCTGAAAGCGCAACATTTGTAGCTACCGATGCTCATAAATTAGTTCGTTATACACGTGGCGATGTAAAGAGCGAGGTTAATATAGCATTTATATTGCCTAAAAAACCATTAAACCTATTAAAGAATGTTCTTCCTTTAGA
>JAZDJM010000165.1:0-2742 GCA_043804305.1 Bacteroidota bacterium | reverse complement strand
AAAAATAAAGGTATGAAACTCAATACAAAAATCCTGGTTTTTATATTAACTACTGCACTTGTCATATTTGTGGCCGCCATTGGGTATGTTAGCCTCAATTTCAAGCAAAAATCATTAAATAATGCCCAGCAGGTTTCTGATGCTTATACAAAACAATATGCCAGCCTGTGTAAAACCCGTCTTGATGAATATATGCTCGTCTGCCGTACGGTTGTTAACTCTTTTGAGCAGTACGAAAGCATTCCGGCCGAATATCGCAGGAATACTTTTATGCAAATCATGAAAGATGTGTTAATCCTTAATGAAGAAGTTTTGTCTGTTTGGACAATTTGGGAACTGGAAGCAATTGATGGCATGGATAGCTTGTACGTCAATAAACCTGGCAGTACCCATAAAGGGAATTTTTCACCCACTTTTTATAAAGAAAATGGTGAAATAATGCTCGAAACCAGCATTGAAACAGTTCTTTTCCAGGGAGATTACTATACTATACCTAAAAGCACATTGCAGGAAACAATTATGGATCCTTATTTTTATTCTTATACTGGCAATAAAGAAGATGAAATTCACCAAACCAGCCTTGTAATTCCTATTGTTGTAAACGAGGAGTTTAAAGGTGTGGTGGGTATTGACATTCCCTTATCGAAACTTCAGGAATTAACAACCAGCATTTCTCCTTTCGCAGGAAGTTATGCCTTGCTGTTGGCAAATAATGGAGCCATTGTTTCGCATCCTGACACAGCATATATTGATAAAAACTTTGCCGACATTTTTCCAAGGATTAACAGAAAGCAAAAACTTATTGAAAAAATTAAAGAGGCTGAAACCGTCAGCTTTAAGATGAAAGACATACATGACGGAAAAAAGAAATATGTGTCTCTTTCGCCTGTCAAAATTGGTAATTCTTCCACGCCATGGTCTCTTGCCATTATTTCACCTGTGAAATCTATTATGGTTAGGGTAAATGAAACTTTCATCTATGCTATTTTTGTGGGAATTTTAGGATTGCTGGGCCTTTGTTTTGTCATATTGGTTATTTCAAGGAGTATTTCACGTCCTTTGACGAAAATTAATAAAACCCTGAATAATGTTTCACGAGGGGATATTAGAAAAGATAATCTACTGCGTATTAAATCAAATGATGAAATTGGTGAAATGGCCGATTCCGTTAACACCTTGATAATGGGACTTAATGGTACTGCTGGATTTGCCCATCAGATAGGCCAGGGAAATTTGAAAGCAGACTTCACATTGTTAAGTGATGATGATATTCTTGGTAATTCGCTGCTCGAAATGAGACATAGCCTGGTGATTGCTGAACAGGAAGAAAAAAAGCGAAAAAGCGAAGACGAAAAACAAAACTGGTCAACAAGAGGTGTTGCGTTGTTTAATGAAATACTTCGTGAACATAGCGATAACATGGAAATGATGTCGTGGAAAATTGTTGAGCAACTCAGTGAATACATGAAACTCAATCAATGTACAATTTTCATTTTAAATGATGAGGATGAGCGTAACCAGTTTTATGAAATGACAGCGGCAATGGCTTATGGCCGCAGAAAGCCAATGAAAAAAGAGGTGGAAGTGGGAGAGGAGCTTATTGGCAGAGCGGCAAGGGAAAGAATAACCATATATCTTAACAACATTCCTGATGATTACGTGGTGGTCACTTCCGGGGTTGGAGAAGAAACACCACATCATTTGCTCATCGTTCCATTGAACCTGAATGATCAGATTTTTGGCGTTATTGAGCTGATTTCATTTGATCCTTTTGAACCCTATCAAATTGAATTTGTTGAAAAAATAGGAGAAAGTATTGCCTCAACAATTGCCAGTGTAAAAGTCAACAGCAAAACCGCTGGTTTGCTGGCACAATCGCAGGAGCAAGCCGATGAACTCACACAGCACGAAGAGGAAATGAGACAAAATATGGAAGAAATGCAGGCAACCCAGGAAGAAGCTGCAAAGCGTGAAGCCATTATGCGTGGTATCCTTGATGCAATAAATTCTGTATCAATGGTGGCTGAATTTGATATGCAAGGCAGGTATCTGAATCTCAATGAACGGCTATCAAAAATTATAGGTGTTTCTGCTGATAAACTGGTTGGAAAAATACAAGGCTCTTATATGACTAGTGAAGACGAAGAAGAACAGGAAGGTTTTGCAGAATTCTGGGATGAATTAAAGAGAGGAGAAAGCCAGCGAAAAATCCAGCATATTAAAACCCCGATGCGTGAAATGTGGCTCGAAGAAATTTACACTCCTATTTTCGATGAACATGGCGAACCTTTAAAAGTCATCAACATTGCTTTTGATATTACCGAACAAAAACTCCTTGAAAACCAGATTGAAAAATTACAGTCAACCCTGGAAATCAGCAACTAGGATAAATATATGTAGAAAAACAGCCTCATAAAACAACAAAATCTTACAGGATTATAATTCCTTTAGGGTTCCTTCCCTTTTACTGAATACCAATTACCACTTACCGGTATTAACCTGTACCAAATAATTTATATATTACTTCACTTCTGCACCCGGATGTATTTCTTTATCTGGTTTCACAAAATGCAGTTTACCGTCAACGGTTTCAGCCATTAGTATCATTCCCTGTGAGTCAATTCCTTTAATTTGCCTTGGTTCTAAATTGATAAGAATAGCTACCTGTTTCCCGATAATTTCCTCCGGCTGGTAATGTTCGGCTATACCCGAAACAACTACTCTTTTGTCAATTCCTGTATC
>JAZDJM010000164.1:0-8137 GCA_043804305.1 Bacteroidota bacterium | reverse complement strand
AAATATTTCAATTTTGGTATTTGATTTGAAAGCACTTCCCATTTGAACAAAGAATTTGCCGTTGCTTGGATTTGGGTAAATACTAATTTCAGTTTCTGTTAAATCTTCAATACCAACACCACCTGTAACTACGACATCATTAGCGCTTCTTGGATAAAGTTTAAAATTACTGTTTGCGTAAGTTGTAACACCTGTAATACTTAAAATATTACCCACAATTGGAGTATATGAATACATTTTATCGTCAATAATATAATCGGCAGTGCCATCATTTATTTTGAATTCTCCGTAAGTATCAGGCGTTGTATGAACTTTGGCATCAATAATTGTAATTAATGTGGATTCGTAAGCCTCTGTAGCATCAAATGCTGTAACATTAGTTGGGTTAATTACATTGCCTTGCGAATTGATTACATAACTAACAACATTTACAAGTTCAGTAGCTCCATAATATTCATCAACTGTAGCAATTAAAGTTACATTATCGCCAACAGTTAGGGCAGCTGCAGTAGCTGTATGATAACACAATATTCCTGACCATTCAGGATATACAGATAGTTTTAAATTATTTGGCATTTGCAACCAGAAGTTAGCGCCGGCAATAGCCGTTACTACACCTGATGTACGAACTTTTTGTCCTTTAAACCAGGAAATATCTGTGCCTTCTTCCACATCAGATTGAATGTCGAAAATTGTTGGTGTTCCAATTAGTTCAAAAGCAGCGCTAACAGCAAATACATTGCTGTTGGTTACATCAGATATTCTAATTATTAAACCTACTTCAGAATCTGCATTTACAGGAATCTCAAAAGGTTCTGTTCCGTCAGAAGGTGAACTGGCAATAAGTTCCATCCATGTACTTTCGCCAGGTAGCCAAACTTCTATCTTAACATTATCAACACCTTTAGACGCCCATGTAAATGTTACATTATCACCGGCATAAAAAGTTGTTGCACCTAAATCAACATTATAAATGTATTTTCCAAACACATCATTTAAAGTAGTAGCCTCTGTTATTGTGGTTTTACGGTCTGGATCTCCAACCCATTCACCACCATCCCAGCCAGAATTGATAAAGTATTTATATTTAATTTCACCAGCCGCATCTAACTCTAGAGTAATGGTATAAATTCCATCCGAATTTGCATCTGTCATTTCGTAAGTGACATCACCAGGGCTTGTCCAGTTTCCAGCCATAGTTCCTGCAATATAAAGATGATCTGTTCCTGCAACAAATGTAGCATTGTTCATATCAACATTGAAAGTAACAGGAATTGTTGTTGGGGGAGGTTCTTCTCCAAAAGTGTGAGTACCAAGATTATCTGTCTGGTCTATAGCATTAACTATCCATTCAGAATCGTCAGCATTAGTACCGGCTACCGCAGTCCAATTAGTATTTCCCTGATTAACAGTTCTTTTTCTAACCAAAGTATGATCTACTGTAGCAACGGCAACTCCTGCAACATCCCATCCGCTTCCCGGATCAATGTTAACCACACCGATAATATCTATTAATACATCACCTTTAAATAAACCCAATGCGTCGTCTCCGGTGAAGGCAGCTAACCTGCAACCTGCAGTTCCTGCAGCATAAGTAAGGGCTAAATCGCCTTCGGCAATAATTTTGGCATTTGTAGCGTCTGAATTATAAAAAACAAATACATCACCATCTGCTAAAGTTCCTGACAGTGGTAAGACATACTCAATCATTGCAACACCACCTCTTATTCCCCAGCCTTCGCCATTATATGATTGTTTAACAGAATAGGCACTTAAATCAACTGCCGCACCCGTCCCATTAAAAATTTCAACAGCTCTATTGCTGCTAGTTCCTTCAATATATTCTGAGAAGAAAAGGTCGGCGGCAGCAGTGTTTTCGCTTGTTACAGTAAAATTTGAAAAAGAGAAAGTGTATGCTGTTGCGTCATTTGTATTCCAATTAGTTGAAGTAGAAATTGCAGTCAAAAGGTTTGCTTTTGTGTCTGAGATAATTAGCCCATTATATGTTGCATTATCAACTTCGTTAAGAGCAATTGCAGTTGTACCTTCTGTAAGTCCAGGAGGGAGAGCAGATGTATTAGAAGAAGTTGCATCGGATTGCCAAACACTAGTTCCTTCATTATTAACAGCATATATAAAAACAGGGGTTAATGAAGCACCTTGAAAAGCAATTATTTGATCACCAGAGCTGGAAATATTCATTCCATTTGTTCCAATAACTGCATCATCATCTCTAGTAAAATTTGCTGGTAGAGAAGCGAGATTTGAAATATCACATGTTATAACTGTTCCGGCGGCAATAACTGAAGGTGCAGTATATTTTACCGCTCCTTCCCCAGTTCTAAATGCGCCTGAAGTAAGAACGCCTGAATCAGTAAATCTAATTTCAGTTCCGCTTGCTAACTCAATCAGTGTAACAAAAGCAAATCCATCAGGTGCATCGCCATTATAACCTATAATAGCAATATCTCCTGCTGTAAGCGTAGTTTGTGCATTCACCACTCCAACTCCAAAAAGCATAAAAAGGCTTAATGCAATAAATTTAAAAAGTAAAGTTTTTTTCATAGTTTATCGTTTTGATTATAAAAAATTTAATTTTATTCGACGTTTAAAAATAGGGTGTTAAATGTAGGTCTTTTTTTTTATAATTCAAAAAGAGATTTGTGATTCTTTTAATTGGCTGACTAAGGCTTTTAATCGCTCATTTTAAGCTTCATTTTACATTTTTCAAAAACTTATTGTGTTGATTTTTAGTAAAAAGTACTACTATAATCAGAAAAATACATACATTTGAATTGAATAATTAATTAAAATTCTATTTCTAATTTAACCACACCAAATTTTAAATTCATTGATGAGGCAAAAATTAACACCTGAAATAAGCCAAATTAAAGTGTTAACAGATAGAATCTCCTTTCTGGAAAAACAGAATCGACAACTACATGAAAACGAGCTAAATTCTATCTCATTCTCAAACATGCATTTTCAGAAATTATTTTCTAATATGCTAAATGCATGTGTAATTTATAAAGCAATAAAGAAAGGTGAAGATTTTGTAGTAATTGATGCAAATCCAGCTTTCGAAAAAATAGAAAAAACAACTAAAGAATCAATTATCGGTATCAAAGTTTCTGAAGCATTTAAACCGCATTTACTCGATTTTGTGGATGTTTTAAAACGAGTTTACAAAAACGGTAATTCAGAAAGCTTCGTGTTTAATTATACAAATAATTTTAAAATTAATAAATGGCACAAAAACGATATTTTTAAGCTGGATGAGGATAAAGTAGTTGCGGTTTTTGAAGATGTAACCCAGCTTAAAGAAAAAGAAATGGCTCTTATAAATAGTGAAATTCGTTATAAAGCATTATCCGATGCCACTCACGAAGCCGTTTTTTTTATGGTTAACTCCCGTTGTATTGCAGTAAATAAAACTGCTATTCAAATGTTTGGATATACCGAAGAGGAAGCATTGGGTAAACACGCATTAACTATAATTGCTGAGGAATTTCATGCTGAAGTTATCCATAAAATTAAAACAAACAATATAAAACCCTATAATTCAGTTGGTGTACGTAAAGACGGAAGCCGATTCCCTATTCGCGTATTAGGACGAATGTTTAACTATAAAGGCAAGCAAACACGAATCACAACTATCCGTGATATTTCCAGAGAAATGGAAAAAGAAAAAGCTTTGGTTAAAAGTGAAACCAAATTCCGTACTTATTTTGAAGAACACAATGCCATAAAACTTCAAATTGATCCAAAAAGTAAACGAATTTTAGATGCAAATAAATCAGCCGTTGCATTTTATGGATTTTCCAGAAAAGAATTGATGTCAAAATCAATTTACGATTTAAACACCCTCCCACCAAAAGAGGTTAATAAGCTTATAATTAGAGCAACCAAAAGAGAACAAAATTCTTTTTCCTTTCCGCATAGGCTAAAAAACGGAGAAATTCGCGATGTAAAAGTTTATTCAACGCCTATAGAAATTGATGGTGAAAAAACCTTATTTAGCATTATTCAGGATGTAACTGAAGGAAATAAGGCGGCAGAAAAATTAAAAAAGAGAGAAGCTCAACTTGCCGAAATCAATAAAACTCTACGCGAAAAAGTAAATGCTGAGGTTGCCCGAAGCAGAGATAAAGACCATTTTCTTATTCAGCAATCGCGACATGCTGCTCTGGGCGAAATGATTGGAAATATTGCCCACCAATGGCGACAACCATTAAATGAAGTTTCAATACTGATTAACGATTTGGCAGATGCAAATTCATTCGGGATTCTAGACCAGAAATACTTTGAAAAAACCATTGAAAATGTGTATAAACGCTTGAAATTTATGTCGGAAACGATAAATGATTTCAGCAATATGAATACCGATGATTTTAAAGAAGAACTATTTAGTCCTAAAGTTCTTATTGAAAAACTTATGCAATTTGTAAAAGGGACTATGGAGTCAAATAAAATCAAAATTAACTTAACATGTAAGCATGATTTTGAAATTTATGGTTATCCCAATATGCTCTCGCATGTTCTTTTAAACTTGTTGAATAATTCGAGGGATGTTCTCTATGAAAGAAATATTAAAAACCCAACAATCTGGATTCGTGTAATAAAGTACAAACAAGTATATAAAATCATTGTTTTAGATAACGGGAAAGGTGTTGAAAAGGAAATAAGCAATAAAATATTTGATCCTTACTTTACTACTAAAAAATTCAATAAGGGAAGCGGTTTGGGACTATATATGGCAAAAACCATGATTGAAAAACAAATGAATGGCCGTATTGAATTTAAAAATAAAGAAGAAGGCGCTGAATTTAAAATCAGTTTTGACTTAATAAATTAGTTTTATGATGGAAGAACAAACAAATATATTAATTGTTGAAGATGAAGAACTAGTTCTACAATCGCTTTATAATATAATTAGCCGCAGGTATTCAGGTGTTTATGTGGCAAAAAATGCTCAAAAAGCCTTGGAGATTTTCGAAAAAGAGGAAATTGATGTTGTGCTTGCAGATATTCACCTGCCGGGAATGGATGGCATCAGTATGCTCAAAAAAATGAAATCGCATAATAAAAATATTCACCGGATTATAATGTCGGCTCATACGGAATCTGAATATTTTTTACATGCAATTGATTTAGGAATTGATGCCTATATTATAAAACCCTTCCTTAAAGAACAAGTATTGGAGGCTATCGAAAAAGCATCAAAATTCATTCTTGCAGAAAAAACAAGAGAATTTCACAAAAAGAAATTGGATGTCTCTATAAAAAAGTTGCGCCAATTAAATAAAAACAAAGACAAGTTTTTTACTGTAATCGGACACGATATTAAAACTCCAATTTCTACAATTGCCTCATATTCTGATTATTTGCTTGAAAATATTGAAGACGCTTCTAAAGAAGAAACGATAGAAATGCTTGGTATTATTAAAAAATCATCCTTGCAAGCACTTGATTTACTCAAAGAATTATTGGAGTGGGCAAAAGTTCAATCCGGCTCTTTTAATTACAAGCCCGAAATAATAAATCTATGCGATACCATAGCCCAAGAGGTTGAGTTTGCTTCGCTCCAATGCAAAACCAAAAATATCACTGTTGACTATCACCCCAAAACAGATAACTATGTTTATGCCGATAAAAATATGAGCAGTACCATAATCCGGAATTTGCTAAGCAACGCGATAAAATTTACTGAACAAAACGGAAAGATTACACTTAAGAGTGAAAAAATAATAAATAAAAAGAAATTTATAAAAATCAGCGTTTCTGATAATGGAATAGGTATTCCTAAAAAAATAATACCCCACTTATTCAGTATGAATAATTTTTTATCTTCAGAAGGCACTTTTGGCGAAACAGGTTCGGGAATGGGTTTGCTGCTTTGTAAAGAGTTTGTTGATATTCACGGCGGAAGCATACAGGTTGAAAGTGAAGAAGGAAAAGGCTCAACTTTTAGCTTTAGTTTGCCAATGGAAAAACCATAATCTTGTTTTTTTGACTTTAATTTTGAAATTATTATTAAAACTCCTCAATTATTAATTCCTACTTTTGCATCATGATAGTAGTAACAGGAGGAACAGGATTAGTAGGTGCTCATTTGCTTTACGATTTATGCCTCAAACATGATCGTGTTCGTGCTATAAAGCGAATTAATTCTGATATCAATCAGGTTAAAAAAACCTTTGCCTATTATTCGAATGATTACGAAAATCTTTTCAATAAAATTGAATGGCTTGATGGCGATATAGACGATTTTTATTCGTTGGAAGAGGCATTTGAAGGAGCAGAATATGTTTATCATTCAGCAGCAATGGTTTCTTTCAGACAGGAAGATGACTCCCGAATGCAGGAAGTGAATGTTAAAGGCACTGCCAATGTAGTTAATGCAGCATTGTACAGAAATGTAAAAAAACTTTGTCACGTGAGTTCGATTGCTGCATTAGGCCATTCAGAAAAAGGCCAGCTAATCACTGAAGAAACGCCATGGAAAGGATTTGCAAACCGATCAGCTTATTCCATAAGTAAGTATAATTCTGAACTCGAAGTTTGGAGAGGTATTGAGGAAGGTTTAAATGCCGTTATTGTAAATCCATCCATAATTTTAGGGCCAACAAAATGGGACTCAGGAAGTGCCCGCTTATTTACCCAGGTATATAAAGGACTCAATTTCTATACTTTAGGCACAAACGGATTTGTATACGTAAGAGATGTAAGCCGGGCTATGATTGAATTAACCGAAAGTAAAATGAACGCACAACGTTTTACTTTAAATTCGGAAAATATTTCTTATCAAACTCTTTTGAACTTAATTGCCATAAATCTAGGGAAAACCCCGCCAAAAATAGCTGTAAAACCATGGATGAGTGAACTGAGCTGGAGATTGCTAAAAGTATATGCATTGCTTAGCGGAACTGAACCATTAATTACAAAAGCAACCGCACGTTCGTCTCGTCAAATAAACCTCTTGAGCAATCAAAAAATAAAAGAAACGCTGAATTTTAATTTTGTATCAACTGAAGAAATGATAAAAATTAGTGCTCAACATTTTTTGGCAGATCACGAATCAAAATAATCCAAGACAATGAAACCAAAAACACTCGTTCGGGAAGAAATTAGTCCCGAATTCAAATGGAATTTTAATACGATTTACAAAAACTGGGATTTGTGGCAGCATGATTTTGATGCCAACAGGCAAAATGTTGAAACTCTAAAAAAGCAAAAAGGAAGTTTATCTAAAAGTGCTGAAAACTTAATTCGTGTTTTGAATTTACACGATGAAATCGAAAAAGTAAATTACAAAATTTATGCTTATCCGGCCTTGCAAAAAAGTACAGATAACCGCGATAATTCAATTCAAGCAAAGCTTCAGGAAGTCACGCAGTTTTTATCGGCAATGCAAACTGCAGTTTCGTGGATTGCGCCTGAAATTATGAAAATCCCTGCCGATAAATTACGCAATTGGATTTCTCAAACTCCTGGACTTATTCCGTACCAGTTTAATTTAGAAAATTTAATCCGACAAAAAAATCATATTCTGGGTGAAGATAAAGAACGTCTTCTCTCCTATTTCTCGCAAACCGCATCAACTGCTGCGAATACCTATACAAACCTTACAACTGCCGATGTTCAATTTCCCGAAATTGAACTTGAAAACGGCGAAAAAATTAAACTTACGCACGGAAATTATGCTCATCTTTTAAATACATCGAAAGTAAGAGCCGACCGAAAAAAGGCTGCCGAATCCTTTTATCCGATATATGCCAATCAAAAAAACTCAATAGCATCGCTCTACAAGGGTATTTGCGATAAAGATTTTGCATTTGCCCAGGCACGCAATTTTACAACCTGTCTGGAAGCAAAACTTGAGAAGAATAATATTCCGCTTTCAGTATATCAAAATCTGATTGAAACAGTAGGACAAAATACCGAACCACTCAAAAAATATCATGAAGTTCGTGCCAGATATTTAAAACTTACAGGCGATTATCATGCTTACGACAGTCGGGTTTCCTTAATCGATGTTGATAAAAAATACGATTGGGAAGAAGCAAAAAACCTGGTGCTTAATTCGGTTGAAATACTCGGTAAAGATTATCAGGATAAATACCGCAGAGCTCTGGAA
>JAZDJM010000163.1:0-14145 GCA_043804305.1 Bacteroidota bacterium | reverse complement strand
GAAGTTGCCGAAGGAGAAGAAAAAACACAAGCTCCCAATTTTTGGGACAACCCACAGCTTGCTGAAAAAACATTAAAATCGATACAAATCATTAAAAAATGGGTTGAAGATTTTGATTTAGCAAAAGCTGCATTAGCCGATTTAGAAGTCTTTTTCGATTTTTATAAACAAGGCGAAGCCTCTGAAAAAGAACTTGATGATCAATACCGGCTTACCTTGGAATTAATCGAAGATCTTGAATTTTTGAATATGCTCAGCGGCGAGGAAGATAAACTTGGAGCAATTGTAAAAATTAATCCGGGAGCAGGTGGAACCGAAAGTCAGGATTGGGCTGAAATGCTCATGCGAATGTATATGCGCTATGGCGAGAAAAAAGGCTATAAAGTCAAAACTATTGATTATCAGGAAGGTGATACAGCAGGAATTAAATCCGTAAGTCTGGAGTTTGAAGGCGAATACGCATTTGGTTATCTTAAAGGCGAAAGCGGTGTACATCGTTTAGTCAGGCTTTCTCCTTTTGATTCTGCCAACAAAAGGCATACCTCTTTTGCTTCGGTTTATGCGTATCCGGTTATTGATGATAATATTGTGATAGATGTAAATCCGGCTGATATCAGCTGGGACACATTCCGTTCCGGAGGGCCCGGCGGCCAGAATGTAAATAAGGTTGAAACGGCCGTGCGACTGAAACATGCGCCATCGGGGATTATTGTTGAATGCCAGGAGACAAGATCGCAAGGCCAAAATCGTCAGAAAGCGCTTCAGATGTTAAAATCTCAGTTATACGAAGTGGAATTACGCAAAAAACAAGAAGCCGTTGATGCCATCGAAAGTTCAAAAAAGAAAATTGAGTGGGGATCGCAAATCCGCAATTATGTTATGCATCCCTATAAACTGGTAAAAGATGTGAGAACAGGCGTGGAAACTTCAAATGTTCAGGCTGTAATGGATGGGGAATTAGATGCCTTTATTAAAAGTTATCTGATGACTTACGGTTCGTCGGTTTCTACAGAAGAAGGAATTTAATTTTCAATAGATTAGCCTTATCGATTCGGATTTTTTATTTCTGACAAGGATTAAAAAGCAAGTGTCTTTTTCTTAACAGATGTTAACAAAAACAAGCCGTAAATAATAAATCTATTTCGGTATTCTGAGTGCTTTTTTGTACCTTTGCCATCCTTAATAAAATACAATTTATGACAGACGAACAGTTAAGTAAACGAGGTGAATACTCAGCGGAAAATATTCAGGTTTTAGAAGGATTGGAAGCTGTAAGGAAACGCCCGGCAATGTACATTGGCGATATTTCCGAAAAAGGACTTCATCATCTTGTTTACGAAGTGGTGGACAATTCAATCGATGAAGCTCTGGCCGGTTATTGCGATAAAATTCACGTAATTATTCAGGAGGATAATTCGATTCGCGTTTGGGATAATGGGCGCGGAATTCCAACCGGATTTCATGAAAAAGAGCAGAAAAGCGCACTTGAGGTGGTAATGACTGTTTTGCATGCGGGCGGAAAGTTTGATAAAGGAAGCTATAAAGTTTCAGGCGGTTTGCATGGTGTAGGTGTAAGTTGCGTTAATGCGCTATCTTCCCATTTAATTGCAGAGGTTCATCGCGAAGGGAAAATTTTTAAACAAGAATATAGAATCGGGAAACCAATTACGGAAGTTGAAATCGTTGGTGAATCAAGAGTTACAGGTACTAATATAACTTTTTATCCGGATTATTCCATTTTTACGGTTAAAGAATATAGTTTCCAAACGCTGGCTAGCCGCTTGCGCGAATTAGCCTTTTTGAATAAAGGCATTGAGCTGATTCTTACCGACAATCGCTCAAAAGATGATAAAGGCGAATTTATCTCGGAACGATTCTACTCAGATGAAGGCCTTAAAGATTTTATAAAATACCTTGATGAAACAAGGGTTAGATTAACAGAAATTCCAATTTATATCGAAGGTGAAAAAGGCGATGTACCCATTGAAATTGCCATGCAGTACAATACTTCGTTTTCTGAAAATCTTCATTCTTACGTTAATAATATCAATACCCACGAAGGCGGTACTCACCTAAGCGGATTCAGAAGAGGATTAACGAGAACTTTAAAATCATACGCCGACAAGTCAGGTATGTTAAGCAAACTGAAGTTTGATATTAGCGGAGATGATTTTCGTGAAGGACTTACTGCCGTAATTTCTGTAAAAGTACAAGAGCCTCAGTTTGAGGGGCAAACTAAAACAAAACTCGGAAATTCAGAAGTAATGGGTTCTGTTGATCAAATGGTAAGCGAAGCCCTTTCTTACTATTTGGAAGAAAATCCAAAAGAAGCCAGAATTATTGTAAATAAAGTTATCCTAGCTGCTACAGCGCGCCATGCTGCGCGTAAAGCTCGTGAATTGGTGCAACGGAAAAATGTTTTGTCTGGTTCGGGATTACCCGGAAAATTAGCTGATTGTTCCGAAAGCGATCCTGCTTTATCGGAGATTTATCTGGTCGAAGGTGATTCTGCAGGTGGAACTGCAAAACAAGGTCGCGATAGAAGAACTCAGGCAATTCTACCGCTTAGAGGAAAAATTTTGAATGTAGAAAAAGCAATGCCTCATAAAATTTTCGAAAGCGAAGAAATTAGAAATATGTTTACCGCTTTGGGCGTTAGCGTGGGTACCGAAGAGGATAGCAAAGAGTTGAATATAAGTAAATTACGATATCATAAAATTGTAATTATGACCGATGCGGATGTGGATGGCAGCCATATTGCAACGCTTATTCTTACTTTCTTTTTCCGTTATATGAAAGCCCTTATCGAACAGGGCTATGTTTATATTGCCACTCCACCCCTATATTTGGTTAGAAAAGGAAAAGAAGAACATTATGCTTGGGATGATAATCAGCGCGATATGCTGGTGCGTCAAATGGCTCCCGACGGCAAAGACAAAAGTGTTCATATTCAACGCTATAAAGGTTTGGGAGAAATGAATGCCGAACAATTATGGTCAACTACAATGGATCCGGAACGCAGAACTTTAAGGTTGGTAACGATTGAAAATGAACCTGAAGTCGATCATATATTTTCAATGCTTATGGGCGACGATGTTCCTCCGCGAAGAGCATTTATCGAACAAAACGCAAAATATGCAAACATCGACATTTAAATATTTAACCCGGGATTCCCGGGTTTTTTGTTGGCTTCTTTTCGGCTAAGATTTAAGTGTAATATCAACAAATAAAGGCTTAACAATAATTAACAGCCAATTACATTCCTGTTTATTATTATTTTATACTTTTGACACGGAGTTGAATTTCGTACTCCTTATTTTAATTACTAATTTATGCGAATAACTAAACTTATGTATTTTTTTGGCTTAATATTTTGGGCTATATCTCTTTGGGCATCGGCACAGCAAACTGCAGAAATAGCTGCAGACCAAATCATATTTGATAATCAGAAAAACAAATTACTCAATAGTGTAATTCGTTCAACGCTGCAAAGCGCACATTATCAGCCACGTCAATTCGACGACACGCTTTCCGTTAATTTTTTCAAAGTATATTTGGAAAGCATTGACAGAACAAAAAACTTCCTGTTGCAAGAAGATATTGATGTTCTAAATAAATTTCGTTACGATTTGGATGATCAAATTCTATCTGACCGGCTTGATTTTTTCAATTTGAGTGTACAGCTTATTGCTAAAAGAAATAATGAAGTTCAACAAATTTATCGCGATTTATTGAAAAATCCGTTTGATTATTCTGTAAATGAGTATATTGAATTGGATACTGATAAACTGGCGTATTCAAAAACACTCGAAGAATTAAAGGATTCCTGGCGCAAAGCTTTGAAGTATCAGGTTATCAGCCAGGTTTATTCAGCAAAACAAATGCAGGGAAAAGCAGCTTCCAAAAGCGATACTGTAAAAATTAAATCATTTGAAACGCTCGAAAAAGAAGCCCGGGCAAGCATCTTGAAACGTCATGATGAATGGTTTCACCGAATGATTGATCAAACAAATAATACTGATCGGATTAGTGTGTATATGAATGCTTTAAGTACCACATTCGATCCACATACCAATTATTATCCGCCTAAATTAAAAGAAGATTTTGACATCCGCTTTTCAGGAACTGTTGAAGGAATTGGCGCAACGCTTTCAACCAAAGATGGTTATGTTAGGGTTGTTGAAATTGTTCCAGGAAGCCCTTCGTGGAAACAAGGCGAATTAAAAGCTGAAGACTTGATTATGAAAGTTGGTCAGGCTGATAAAGATCCTGTTGATGTTTACGATATGCGATTGGACGATGCAGTTAAATTGATTCGAGGCCCAAAAGGAACAGAAGTTCGGCTTACCATTCGTAAACCTGATGGACGGGTATTGGAAGTACCAATTATTCGCGACAAAGTAATTCGTGAAGAAACGTATGCAAAATCCGCAGTTGTTTCCGATAAATCAGAAAATGCTACTGACATTGCCTATATTTATTTGCCTTCGTTTTATTCTGATTTTAACGACTCAAAAGGTAGAAACAGCAGTGATGACTTAAAAAAAGAAGTAGAAAAAATTAACAGCGAAGGTATTCAAAACCTAATTTTAGATTTAAGAAATAATGGTGGCGGAAGCCTGATGGATGCTGTTGATATTGCAGGGCTTTTTATTAAAAACGGCCCGGTAGTGCAAGTAAAAGATGGAAGTAACGAAACTCAGGTTTTAAGTGATAATGACACAAAAATTTATTACGATGGTAATTTGGTTATACTCGTGAATTCGTTTAGTGCCTCAGCATCTGAAATTCTTGCCGCTGCCATGCAGGATTATCGTAGGGCGATTATAGTTGGAACAAAATCGACTTACGGTAAAGGAACAGTTCAGCGCTTTACGGATTTAGATCGTATGCTGCCATCTCGTTTTAACCAATTTAAGGAATTAGGCTCGTTGAAATTTACGATGCAGAAATTTTATCGGATAAATGGTGGTGCCACTCAAAAAAAAGGTGTAGTTCCTGAAATTGTTCTTCCGGATATATATAGTTATATTGATTTTGGTGAGAATGAAGAAAAATCTGCTATTCCATGGGATGAAATAAAGGCGGTTAATTTTACTCCCGATCTTAAAGCCATTCCCAATTACAATCAGATTCTTGAAAAAAGCAAAAAAAGACTGGCAGAATCGAATCAATTTAGCCTACTTGATAAAAGAGCAAAACAGGTTAAAGTGGAAAATGAACAAACCACAGAGCCTTTGAATTATTTTGAGTTTGAGAAATTGAAAAATTCAAAGGAAAAGATTTTAGAAGAGTTTGAAAATCTGGGTAAAGAAGAACTTGCAATTGCAGTGCGAAATCTTAAAAGCGATAATGATTTTTATAAATCAGATTCAACCCGTTTTGAAATAAACAAAGAATGGCATAATTCAATTGTAAAGGATTTATACATCTATGAAGCTGTAAAAGTTTTAGAAGATATAAAAACTTCAAAAAAATAAAGAGATTTTTAGGGAAATTTTGAAACCGCTGAATTGATTTTCGAGCGGTTTTTTTATACCGAAATTTCGCCTTTAATTGATGGATGAGATTTATAGTTTACCAATTCAAAATCATCAATCTTAAAATCGAAAATTGATTTCACATTAGGGTTTAAAGACATAATTGGTAAGTCAAATGGTTTTCGTTCAAGCTGAAGTTTTACTTGATCCAAATGATTCAGATAAATGTGCGCATCGCCTAAAGTATGAATAAATTCTCCGGGTTTTAAGCCAGTAATCTGTGCCAACATTAAAGTAAGTAAAGCGTAAGAAGCGATATTAAAAGGAACGCCTAAAAAAATATCGGCGCTTCTTTGATACAATTGGCAAGATAATTTTCCGTTTGCCACATAAAACTGAAATAATATATGACAGGGCGGCAAAGCCATATTTTTTATTTCACCAACATTCCAGGCGCTAACAATATGGCGTCTCGAATCGGGATTGTTTTTAATGGAATCGACAACCTGACTGATTTGATCAATATACTCGCCATTTGAGGCAGGCCACGAACGCCATTGATAACCATAAATCGGCCCCAACTCCCCATCCTTATCTGCCCATTCATTCCAAATGCGTACATTGTTGTCTTTTAAATATTTAATATTAGTTTCACCTTTTAAGAACCAGAGTAATTCGTGGATTATTGATCTTAAATGCAATTTTTTTGTTGTTAGAATTGGGAAACCAAGCTCTAAATCAAAACGCATCTGATATCCGAAAACGCTGATGGTACCCGTTCCGGTCCGGTCTTCTTTTTCAATACCTGTTTCTAAAACGTGTTCTAATAAATTTAAATATTGTTGCATAAAAGAATGATTTGTGCAGATAATTTCAAAGAATATCCTTACCTATACTTGTGTATTGCAAGTTATTGTAAGATAATTCATTTAAATTATTCTATATTTGCCCTTATTTTTTCAAAATTAGTATATAAATCAATAATAACAATCATTATGGGAATTAAGTTTAGACTCACACTTATGAACTTCCTCCAATTTTTTATTTGGGGCGCTTGGTTAATTACAATTGCAAACTATTGGTTTGGTACAAAAGGATGGGATAGCAGCGATTTTGGGATTATTTTTGCCACTCTTGGGATCTCTTCACTTTTTATGCCAACGCTTGTAGGAATTATTGCCGATAGATGGGTTAATGCAGAAAAACTATATGGGATTTTACATATATTGAGCGGCTTGGCCATCTTTTATCTCCCTTATGTTAATGATTCTGATACTTTCTTTTGGGTAATGCTTGTGGCTATGAGTTTTTATATGCCTACAATTGCTTTAACAAATTCGATATCTTATAATGCACTTAAAAATAACAATTATGATGTTGTGAAATCTTTTCCTCCGATTCGAGTATGGGGAACTATTGGTTTTATAGCTGCAATGTGGGTTACAAATTTATCAGGAAATAAAGCTACTGAAGTACAGTTCTTTATATCAGCCATTACCTCATTTGGATTAGGAATTTATTCGTTCACTTTGCCAAAGTGCCCACCACTTAAAGGTTCAAACGAAAGTGTATCTTTTGTGAAAATGCTTGGTTTGGATGCTTTTAAATTGTTTGCAAATTATAAGATGGCTCTGTTTTTCTTATTTTCTATGTTTTTGGGAGCAGCTTTACAGCTAACAAATATGTATGGCGATGTATTTCTTGATGATTTTAAACATATGCCTGAATATGCAAATTCTTTTGTTGTGAAATATTCTGCTATTATCATGTCAATCTCCCAAATATCTGAAACATTGTTTATTTTGGCAATTCCATTTTTCTTAAAAAGGTTTGGAATTAAAAAAGTTATGCTATTGAGTATGGTTGCTTGGGTGTTAAGGTTCGGGCTTTTTGCCTTTGGTGATCCAATCGATGGGCTTTGGATGATTATTTTATCAATGATTGTTTATGGAATGGCATTTGACTTTTTCAATATATCAGGCTCTCTCTTCGTAGAAATAAGTACGGACTCAAAAATTCGATCAAGTGCACAGGGTCTTTTTATGATGATGACCAATGGATTTGGTGCAATTTTAGGTAGTGTTGTAAGTGGATTTATGATAAATGAATTTTTTACACAAAACGGATCCAAAGATTGGCAATCAATTTGGATAAGTTTTACTGTTTATGTGCTAATAATTACAATTCTATTTGCGATTCTATTTAAGCACAAACATAATCCTGATGAAATTGGATAAATGAAAAAGTAAACAAAGCATATTGCAGAACAAAAAAATGCATTCCTCACTAAGCGAATGCTTTTTTTATGTTCTGTTTTTAAAGAAAGTTAACGGGGAAGAAGGGAATTATTAAAAATTTAGTTGCTTTTCCTTCTTTTCAGTTCATCGCGAATCTGCGAAGCTTTTTCATAATTCTCAGATTCTATAGTTCTTTGCAATAAATCCTCCAATTCTTTTTCACTTAAGCGTGTAAATTCGCTTTCCTCTTTATTTTTTTCGGAAGTTTTACTTGATGTGGTATTTTCTTCTTCTTCCGGGTCTAGAATTATACCCCCAACCGACATAATACTCTCATAGGTATATATAGGCCGGTTAAAACGCAGTGCAATAGCAACTGCATCAGAAGTGCGGGAATCAATTTCGATGAGATTTCCGTTTTTTTCACACACCAATACCGAATAAAAAATTCCTTCGAAGAATTTATTTATAATTACTTCACGAATGTCAATGTCAAAGGTTTCTGCAAAAGTTTTAAATAAATCGTGAGTCAGTGGACGTGCCGGTTTAAGTTTCTCCACCTCAATAGCTATAGCCTGAGCTTCAAGTCCGCCAACAATAATTGGCAATCTTCTAGTTCCTTTTACCTCGCCAAGTATCAGGGCGTATGCACTGCTTTGCGAATGGCTATAAGACAATCCTATTATTTTTAATTCTATTTTTTGCATGTATTTATATTTAACAAATGTACTAAATATTTAATAAATATTTGGCTCAAGAACTCCTTTAATTCAGAAATATCTATCCTATAAATCGAATAAATGAGCCCGATTTTATAACTAATTTTATCAATTTTTGATGGGTAATGGTGGCAAAATTGAAAAATTTCAATCGTTTGAAATTTTTTTTTGAATTCAAACCCCATTCCTTTAATCTTGTAAATAGCAGATAATCAGAACATAATACTTTGCTTTTAAAAAAAACTATAAATTAATTTAAGAATATCCTTTAAAAAGGAGAAAATTCTCTATGCATGCATAACAAATTTGTTTATAATTTTCTATTTTTGTGCGCATCATTTTTGATTTTTAGATGAAATAGAAAATCTTAAAAGGTGCTTTTTTTAACCTGGCAGACAAAAAAATTTCTATAAAAACCAAAAAAAAATACCGATAGAATTATTACTAAATCTAAATTATACATGAAAAAACTTATCGCAATTTTAGCCGGATTTATGCTTCCTGTATTTGGAATGGCAAGCGAAGCCGATTTAATTATCCCGGACGCAATTAAGGAACAAAATATTCTTTATTGGGGGTTTTTAATAACAATTGCCGGATTTCTTTTCGGTTTATATCAATTTGTTCAGGTAAAAAAAATAAGAGCGCATCAATCCATGCTCGATGTAGCTCAGGTTATTTTTGAAACTGCAAAAACGTATTTAATCCAACAAGGAAAATTTATCTTAATCCTCTTTGCGTTTATCGGCACTGCAGTTGCTTTTTATTTTGGCGTATTGTCCGGCCATGATGTTATCGATCCAGTTACCGGTGAAACTCATTTTGAGCATTCATTTGGAATTGCCGGTGTATTAATGATACTTGGATGGACAATTGTTGGGATATTAGGTTCCTATGCCGTTGCATGGTTTGGAATCAGAATGAATACTTTGGCAAACTCTAGAATGGCATTTGCCTCGCTTGAGAAAAAACCAATTAAACTTTTAAATATTCCGCTTAATGCCGGAATGAGTATTGGTGTTGTTCTAATATCTCTGGAGCTAATTTTAATGCTGATTATCCTAATGTTTGTGCCCGGTAAATATGCCGGTGCAAGTTTTATCGGCTTTGCAATTGGAGAATCTTTGGGAGCTTCCGCATTAAGAATCGCCGGTGGAATTTTTACAAAAATTGCAGATATTGGATCCGATTTAATGAAAGTTATTTTCAAAATCGGGGAAGATGACCCAAGGAATCCGGGAACAATTGCCGATTGCGTTGGTGATAATGCCGGTGATTCAGTTGGACCGACTGCTGATGGGTTTGAAACTTATGGAGTTACAGGAGTAGCACTTATTTCATTTATACTTCTTGCGATAACAGATATTTCATTGCAAACTCAGCTTTTGGTATGGATATTTGTAATGCGTATTTTAATGATTGTAACCTCAATTGTTTCTTTCTGGATTAATGGTGCAATCAGTAAAGCAAAATATAGCAATGTTGATGATTTGGACTTTGAAAAACCGCTGACATCTTTAGTTTGGATTACTTCTCTATTGTCAATAGCTGTAACTTTTGTAGCCAGTTATTTCCTGATTTATGATTTAGGAAATAATCTATGGATAACTTTATCGGTGATAATCAGTGCAGGTACTCTTGGGGCAGCTTTGATTCCTGAAATTACCAAATTATTTACCAGTCCAAAATCTACACATGTAAAAGAAGTAGTGCAAGCTTCAAAAGAAGGTGGAGCATCATTAAATATTCTATCCGGACTGGTTGCTGGTAATTTTAGTGCTTTTTGGCAGGGAATGGTTTTCTTTTTCTTAATGTTTATTGCTTATTATGCATCTACTTACGGGTTGGGAGATATCATGATTTATCCTTCCATTTTTGCATTCGGCCTTGTTGCTTTTGGTATGCTTGGAATGGGACCGGTTACTATTGCCGTTGATAGTTACGGCCCGGTTACCGATAATGCACAATCCATTTATGAGTTATCGCTCATAGAAGAAAATAAAGAAACCGTAACTCCAGAAATTGAAAGAGATTTTGGATTTACTCCCGACTTTGAGAAAGCAAAATACTATCTCGAAGCTAATGATGGTGCTGGAAACACATTTAAAGCAACTGCAAAACCTGTACTTATCGGAACAGCTGTTGTTGGTGCAACAACTATGATTTTTGCACTGATATTGGTGATACAAAATTCCTTGGGAGTAAAACCCGAGGAGATTTTAAATCTATTAAATCCGTACACTATATTTGGTTTTTTATTGGGAGGTGCTGTTATTTATTGGTTTTCCGGAGCCAGTATCCAGGCTGTTACAACCGGTGCAAGCCGTGCAGTAGCGTATATTAAAAACAACATTAATCTCGATCCTAACGCACCAAAAAAAGCCGATGTTGCTAAATCTAAAGAGGTTGTTCAGATTTGCACACGATATGCTCAAACAGGTATGCTGAATATTTTTATTGCCATTTTTTCATTTGCACTGGCTTTTGCATTCTTATCAGCCCCGGCAAATGGTAATAATTTACCGGTTTCAATGTTTGTAAGTTATTTGATTTCAATTGCTTTTTTTGGTCTTTATCAGGCTATTTTTATGGCCAATGCCGGTGGCGCATGGGATAATGCTAAAAAAGTAATTGAAGTGGATATGCAAGAAAAGGGAACTGACCTCCATGCAGCTTCAGTAGTGGGCGATACTGTGGGTGATCCATTCAAGGATACTTCATCTGTCGCACTTAATCCAATCATTAAGTTTACAACCTTATTCGGATTGTTGGCAATGGAAATTGCAATTTCACCTTCATTTAGAGTATATGCTCATTATTTTGGTGTATTGTTTTTACTTATTGCCTTATACTTTGTTTATCGATCTTTTTATAAGATGAGGATCAAATAATTGATTATAATTCTTCAAACATCTAAAAGGGCGGTAAATAAACTGCCCTTTTCTATTTTAGTATATCGACTATTTCACCTAATTTTGATGGTTTATAAATTGTGTTAAATAAATAACATTTTGGCACTTAGCTCAAGATTATGATTGAAAGATTTTTACCTTTGCCCGACAAATTTATTAACACAAAATCATTAAATCTAATTTAAAAATATGATTACCAATAATTTTGAAACCCGTCATATTGGCCCTAAAAAGGAAGAGATTGCATTAATGCTTAAAAAAGTAAATGCAGATTCTCTGGATCAATTAATTGAACAAACTATTCCGGCCCGGTTGAGATTGAAAAACCCACTTCAACTGCCTGAAGGTATCAATGAATATGAATATATACAGCACATAAAAGAGTTAGGATCAAAGAATAAAATCTTCAAGACCTATATCGGCATGGGATATTACAGCTCCATTATGCCGGCTGTAATTCAAAGAAATATGCTTGAAAATCCCGGATGGTATACGGCCTATACTCCTTATCAGGCAGAGATATCGCAAGGCCGCCTAGAGGCTTTACTCAATTTTCAAACTGTTGTTTCTGACCTAACAGCAATGCCTTTATCCAATAGCTCTTTGCTTGATGAAGGTACTTCAGCAGCTGAAGCAATGATTATGTCTTTTAACTCACGTTCACGGGCGCAGCAAAAAGATAATGTGGTTAATTATTTTGTAGATAACGAAATATTTCCACAAACAAAGGCTGTTCTTGAAGGAAGAGCAAATCCATTAGGTATTAAATTGGTGTTTGGCGATTTTGAATCGTTTACTTATACTGATGATTTTTTTGGTGCCATAGTTCAGTATCCCAATAATAAAGGAGAAGTTATCGATTATAAACAATTTGCAGAAAATATTCACGCTAAAGAAGGTGTACTTACTGTTGCTGCCGATTTAATGAGTTTGGTTCTTCTTACTCCTCCGGGTGAATGGGGTGCTGATGTTGTAGTTGGTTCCTCACAGCGTTTTGGGATTCCAATGGGCTATGGAGGCCCACATGCCGGATTTCTAGCGTCAACCGAGCAGTTTAAACGAAATATGCCGGGAAGGATTATTGGTGTTTCAAAAGACATGTATGGCAATCAGGCTTTGCGAATGGCTCTTCAAACACGTGAGCAACATATCAAACGCGAAAAAGCGACATCCAATATATGTACTGCTCAAGCCTTACTTGCCTCAATGTCAGCAATGTATGCCGTATATCACGGACCAAAAGGCTTAAGCGCCATCGCCAAAGATATTCATCAAAATGCAGTTGCACTTGAAATTGGATTAGAAAGCCTCGGATTCGTTCAGACGAATGAGGTTTTTTTTGATACCCTTCATATTGAAGTGCCGGATAAGATGGATGAAATCAAAAATCTGGCCGAAGAGCGAGGAATAAACTTCCGCTATTTCAAAAATGCAATTGGCATTAGCATAAATGAAACGACAAGTTTGGATGATTTAAATGACATTTTGGAGGTATTTGCCTTAGTAACAGATGAAAACGAATCCATCGCCATGGACGAAGAAGTTGCTGAGAGCATTATTCAGGAGAAATTCCAACGAAAATCAACATTTTTAAATCATCCTGTTTTTAATACATATCATTCTGAAACAGAAATGATGCGCTACTTAAAAAAATTGGAAATAAAGGACTTAGCCCTAAATCGTGCCATGATTCCTTTAGGTTCATGCACAATGAAGCTCAACCCGGCAGTCAGTTTGTTTTCTTTAAGTTGGCCGGAATTCGGATCAATTCATCCGTTTGTTCCGGAAAATCAGGTGGAAGGTTATCAGGAACTTATTCAAAATCTGGAAAATTACTTATGCGAAATTACAGGTTTTGCAGCCATGTCATTCCAGCCAAATTCCGGGGCAAGTGGTGAATATGCTGGCCTATTGGTAATCATGGCCTATCATCAAAGTCGTAATGATTTTAACCGCACAGTTTGTTTAATTCCATCTTCAGCCCATGGTACTAATCCTGCCAGCGCCGTTATGGCTGGTTTTGAGGTAGTGGTTGTAAAAGCAAATGAAAAAGGGGAGATTGACATGGTTGATCTCAAAGCAAAAGCCGAAGCCAATCAAGAAAATTTGGGCGCACTGATGCTGACTTTCCCTTCAACCCATGGGGTTTATGAGGATACCGTTGTGGAACTTATCGATATAATTCATCAATATGGCGGGCAGGTGTATATGGATGGAGCAAACATGAATGCTCAGGTTGGATTAACTAGCCCGGGGAAAATTGGTGCTGATGTATGTCACTTAAATTTACATAAAACCTTTGCTATTCCTCATGGTGGAGGCGGTCCGGGTGTTGGGCCAATTGGTGTTGCAGAACATTTAGTAGATTTCCTGCCGGGAAGTCCGGTTGTTAATGCAGGTGGGGCTCAGGCAATTCATGCAGTTTCTTCAGCAGCGTTTGGAAGCCCAAGTGTTTTGCCAATTTCATATGCGTATATATTACTTTTGGGCGGCGAGGGTTTAACCTATGCAACTAAAATGGCAATTTTAAATGCTAATTATCTTAAAGATTCAATTAAGGAAGATTTTCCGATTTTATATACAGGAGCAAATGGGAGAGTGGCTCATGAAATGATTTTGGATTGTAACCAGTTTAAACGTACCTCAGATATTGAAGCCGGTGATATTGCGAAACGACTTATGGATTATGGTTTCCATGCACCTACAGTGGCTTTTCCTGTTCACGGAACATTAATGGTAGAACCTACTGAAAGCGAACCGTTGTTTGAACTCGACCGTTTCTGTGATGCGATGATCG
>JAZDJM010000162.1:0-5654 GCA_043804305.1 Bacteroidota bacterium | reverse complement strand
CAAATATTAAATCATTATTGTTGGTTGGTTTTTTAGGATATGGCTTTCCGGCAATTTTATTTTCATTAGCTGAGACCAATATCAATAGTTTCCTGGCAGGAATTCTAAATTCACTGACACCTTTGTTCACTTTAATAATTGGCATCCTGGTTTACAGTGTAAAATTTAGAAAAAACAGGCTGATCGGTGTTTTGATTGGTTTTGGCGGGGCTTTCGCCCTGATCTACAAACCAGGTGTTTCCCTTTTCGAATCAGGTTCGTGGTTTGCCGTTTTTATTGTAATTGCCACTATTTTTTATGGATTACAAACAAATGAAGTGAAACACAAATTAAGCCACCTTGACGGAGTTACCATAACGGCTTTATCTTTTTTTGTTGTCGGTCCTTTTGCCGGTATATACCTTGCCTTTTCGGGTTTGGATTTATTCAATGCCGACATTTTTAAACTGACGAACCTTGGATATATTGGTATTTTGGCACTGTTCAGCTCTGTTGCAGCCATGCTTTTATACAACACATTGATACATTACACTTCTGCCGTGTTTATTGCATCTGTTACTTATATAATTCCGCTTTTCGCCATTATTTGGGGTATTTTTGATGGTGAAGCTTTCACCAAATTTGATTTAATATGGGTTCTTGTCATCTTTACCGGAATTTATCTTGTTAATAAAAAATAACTTCTTTGTTTAAGTGCCTGAAAATATAAAGTACTTAAAGTGATAAAAGGCTTCAATAAATTCATTTCAGCACAATTTCTTTTTCCGGTATATTCCGGGATATTATTATCATTAGGTTATCACTCAGTATGGGCGCCTTTATTTTTATTCCCGGCATTTATCCCGTTATTTTTCAGAATTGATTCTCTTTCATCAGAACAAAAATCATTGGCTTTTTCTTCAATTTGGATTTGCTTTTTTGTCTATCATATGGGTTCGGTATGGTGGATTTTCCTGTCTTCTTTGACCGGTGGAATTGTCATGCCATTGATCAATTCTTTTTTTATGAGCCTGCCGGTTTTTGCTGCATGGATTTTAATAAAGAAGAACAAAGCCCTTGGCTGGATTGCCATGATTTTTTTCTTTATTGTTTTTGAATATTTTCACCATAACTGGCCGTTTCAGTGGCCCGGCTTGTCTTTGGGAAATGCCTTTTTTAACAACACAGGAATAGTTCAATGGTACGAATTCACGGGTATTCTTGGCGGTAGTTTTTGGATAATGGCCATCAATGTTATGCTTTTCATTATTTTAAAAAACCTTTCCGGCCGCGGGAAAACAAAAAGTATTATTCTTTTTACGGGATTTGCTTTATTGGTTATACTACCGGTTTTACTGTCAAAAATGATTTTAAAAAACAATAAAAATACTTTTCTATCAGAAAACATAATTGAATTTGTAGTAGTGCAGCCCAATATCAATCCATATACCGAAAAATACGGTGGAATCTCATTTAACAAACAGGTTGACAGGTTAATTGAACTGGCTGAAAAAAAAATCAGCGTAAAAACAGATTATGTGATTTTTCCTGAAACTGCAGTTCCTGAAATCATTTCAATGAAAAGTTTCAGGAATAATCAACACATTTCAAGACTGATTAATTTCGTAAATGAGCATCCACAAATCAGCCTGATTACGGGCATTCATTTGACTGACACCATCATTACAAAAAATGAAGATTCGATTGTGCGGGTTTATAATTCAGTCATCCAAATAGATGATGCTGAATCAATTCAAATCTATCACAAATCGAAACTGGTGATCGGTGTAGAAACTTTTCCCGGGCTGGATTATTTTCCCTGGCTTTCTGATCTTATCCGTGATTTTGGAGGTTATGTTGGTTCTCTCACACCGCAAAAAGACAGAACTGTTTTTTATTCTGAAAACAAAACACAGATTGCCCCGGTAATTTGTTATGAATCGCTTTTTGGTGAATTTGTAACTGATTATGTTAAAGCCGGGGCAGAAGTTATTTGTGTAATTACAAACGATGGCTGGTGGGGAGATAGTCCTGCATATCGCCAGCATTTTGATTTCGGCAAGTTGCGGGCAATTGAAACACGAAAACCGGTAATAAGATGCGCCAATACCGGCATTTCAGGACTAATCCTTCCTGATGGGAATGCAAGTTTTAAAAGCAAAGGATGGGAAGAGAATGCGTATAATTTTCAAGTCTCACCAAACAAAATCATTACTTTTTATGTTAAGCATGGTGATTGGGTTGGGAAGTTGTCGGTTTTAATATCAGTTTTACTGACAATAATTTTCTTTGCAGCCAGAATAATCAATAATGGCAAGGCCTTGCAAAAAAAACAATAAAATAATCCACAACACTAAATTATCGCTTACTTGCAATTCAAAAATATTAATTGAACTTTTACAAAAAAAATTATGATCCATATAGATACTTTTGTTTTTAATTCTTTCAGTGTTAATACCTATATTCTTTCTGATGAAACCAATGAATGCATGATTGTTGATGCTGGTTGCAACAGCGAAAAAGAAAACAGTTTTCTCAAAAACTATATCAGGACCAATTCGCTAACACCTGTGCGTTTAATTAACACACATTGTCATATTGACCATATTCTGGGAAACAACTTTGTTTTTAATGAATTTCAAATCAGCCCTGAAGCCCATAAAGATGAAGAAATAATTTTGTCAGGTGCGAGACAGCATGCATTAATGTTTGGCATACAATTACAAGAACCACCAAATATCAGCAATTTTCTTACAGAAAAAGATATTATTAAGTTTGGCAATTCTTCACTGGATATTTTGCATGTGCCCGGCCATTCGAAAGGCAGCCTGGCTTTTCTTTCAAAGACAGATGGTTTCGTCCTTGCCGGTGATGTGTTATTTAGCGGAAGTATTGGCCGCACCGACCTGATTGGCGGAAATTACCAACTATTAATACAAAGCATAAAGGAGAAGCTTTTTGTGTTGGATGAAAACACGCGTGTTTACCCAGGACACGGTGAATTTACTACCATTGGCAAAGAGATCAGATCGAATCCTTTCTTTTTAGATTAGCCTCAATTTTTCATAAAAGCCGCGAATTACTTACGTGAAATCGCTTCGCTAAGTTCGCTAATAATAAATGAATTATAATATTTGCTTATAAAAAATCATTCGCGCATTAGCAGCTAATAAGAGGCATGTAAAAAGTTTATGAACTTTGCTCACGAACAAAGGAGTAATTAATCAGGTTAGCAAATGTTTCTGTCATTAAACAGTTTATTTTTTCTTTTTCTATCCCCATTTTAACAGTTCTTCTTTGTAATTTTACAGCCCTGTAAATTAAAATGGCATATACACTAAACTATTAAACAATTATAAATCATGATCAGCGACAGTTTCTTAAAACGGCACCTTGGCCCCAGAGACCACGAAATTGAGCAAATGCTTGAAAAAATTGGTGTTTCATCTTTAGATCAGCTTATTGATCAGGCAGTACCGAAAACAATCAGGTTGCAAAAACCACTCAACCTTGATGAAGGATTAAGTGAATTTGAATATTTTAACAAAATCAGGGAAATAGCCTCGAAAAACAAATTATTTAAAACCTATATTGGAATGGGCTATTACGGAACTGTGATGCCGGCTGTTATTCAACGTAACATACTGGAGAATCCTTCATGGTACACCTCCTATACTCCTTATCAGGCAGAAATTTCACAGGGCAGATTAGAAGCTTTGCTGAATTTTCAGACGGTAATTATGGAACTTACCGGCATGGAAATGGCTAACGCTTCACTACTTGACGAAGCAACAGCAGCAGCAGAAGCCATGATCATGATGTTTAATACCCGCTCAAGGGATTCTATAAAAAAAGGTGCTAATAAATTGTTTGTCGATCAAAATATTTTCCCGCAAACACTGGAAGTGATTATCACACGCGCCGAACCGCTGGGAATTGAAGTGGTTACAGGCGATTTTTCTGTTTTCGTTCTTGACGACATGATCTTTGGCGCTGTTTTACAATACCCTGCCGGAGATGGTGAAATTATTGAATATAAAGAATTTGTAAAAAATGCGCACAGTAAAGAAATAGCTGTTTGCGTGGCTTGCGATATCCTGAGCCTGGCACTGCTCTCACCTCCCGGTGAATGGGATGCCGATATTGTGGTGGGAAGCACGCAGCGCTTTGGAATTCCACTTGGTTATGGTGGTCCGCATGCAGCATATTTTGCTGTCAAGGAAAAATACAAAAGAAATTTACCCGGTCGTATTATTGGTGTATCAAAAGACGTAAACGGTAAAACAGCATTACGCATGGCATTACAAACAAGAGAACAACATATTAAAAGGGAAAGAGCTACATCAAACATCTGTACAGCCCAGGCTTTGCTTGCATCAATGGCTGGAATGTACGTCGTTTATCATGGCCCGGATGGACTGAAAAGAATTGCCGGAAATATTCATCAAGTGACAGGTTGTTTAGCGAATGAACTGGAGAATATGGGATATAAAATCACTTCCAGGAATTTCTTTGACACAATAAAAATTGAATTGCCCGGCCGTATTGATTCAAGCGACATAAAATCGATGGCACTCGATCAACAGATTAATTTCCGTTATTTCAGCAATAAAACCATTGGTATAAGCCTTGATGAAACCACTCAGCCCGATGATTTAATGAAAATAATGGGAATTTTTGCCAAGGCAACAAAAAAAGAAGCGCCCAAATCAATCATTCTATCTGAAAAAACCTATTTCGAAAATAATTTCGAACGTCAATCATCATTTCTGCAACAATCCATTTTTAATAAATACCGATCCGAAACAGAAATGATGCGCTATATTAAAAAACTTGAACGACGAGACATTTCGCTTACTCATTCAATGATTTCTTTAGGTTCCTGCACTATGAAACTGAATGCAGCAGTTGAAATGCTGCCATTGAGCTGGCCTGAATTTGGAAATATCCATCCTTTTGTACCAAAAGACCAGGCTAAAGGTTATCATCAGTTGTTTGACGAATTAAAAAGTGATCTATGTGAAGTAACAGGATTTGCAGATGTTTCTTTTCAGCCCAATTCAGGCGCACAAGGCGAGTATGCCGGGTTAATGGTAATTAGAGCATATCATAAAAATAATAATCAGGGACATAGAAATGTGGTGTTGATTCCGGCATCAGCACATGGAACCAACCCTGCAAGCGCTGTCATGGCAGGGATGCAGGTGGTGGTGGTTTCCTGTGACGGAAATGGTAATATTGATGTGGAAGATCTGAAGAAAAAAGCCGAGGAAAATAAAGATAAACTGGCAGCTTTCATGGTCACTTATCCTTCTACACATGGAGTTTTTGAAAGCAGGATAATAGAAATGAACAAAATTATCCACGAATGTGGCGGACAGGTTTATATGGATGGCGCCAATATGAATGCACAGGTTGGTTTAACCAATCCTGCCATTATCGGTGCTGATGTTTGTCACCTTAACCTGCATAAAACTTTTGCTATTCCTCATGGCGGCGGCGGGCCCGGTGTTGGTCCCATTGCTGTTGCTGCCCACCTGGCTGAATTCTTGCCACAACATTCGGTAATTCATTCCGGCGGGAAAAAAAGCATTAGCTCTACTACTGCAGCTCCTTATGGAAGCGCGAGTGTTTTGCCAATATCTCATGCTTATATTAAAATGCTTGGTGGAAAA
>JAZDJM010000161.1:0-3289 GCA_043804305.1 Bacteroidota bacterium | reverse complement strand
AAGCATTTGAAAACAGGATTCGCCTTGGCATTATGTCAGCGCTTATTGTGAATGACGATCTGGATTTCAATGCTTTAAAAGAACTATTGGGAGTAACCGACGGTAATCTGGCCAGTCATTTAAAATCTCTGGAAAACAGCGAATACATTAGTTATACCAAAGAATTCATAAACCGGAAACCAAATACAAATTATACAGCTACAAGCAAAGGTGCTGAAGCTTTCAGGAAACATATAAATGCCATTGAACAACTTATTAAATAGCAGTTATACAAATTGAAATATACAATTTATTGTCAGAGCGTTAATTAAAATATCAAACATTCAAAAAAAACTTTAAAAACGAACAACATGAAAAACAAAAGGCTTACTATCATTTTATCCATCGTGGCATTTATATTGCTCATTCCTTTAGTCGCAATGCAATTTACTGATGAAGTGGACTGGTCTGCTTTTGATTTTGTTATTATGGGTATTTTATTGTTGGGTACAGGACTTCTGAGCGAACTGGTTTTCAGAACAGTATCCAATAAGGTTCACAGGGTTCTGATACTGCTCGGAATTCTGTTTATATTCTTCCTCATTTGGGCCGAACTGGCTGTAGGAATTTTTGGAACTCCTTTTGCCGGCAGTTAAATTCCAAACTTATTGTATTTGTTTATTTAAAAAAATAAAAAGCTAAAAAATCGAAGTATGGCTCTAAGGATTTTTTGTAATTTGCGTTGATTTATAAACACAAGCATGAAAAAAATTACACCAATCCTGATTACGCTTTTTTTAGCTATTTCAATAAACAGTTTTGCTCAAAAGAAAATAAATGCAAAAAAGTTAAATATTGATATCCAAAAAGCTTTTACCGATTTTGAATTAAACGGACTCTCGGTCCTTATCCTAAAAGATGGGGAAGTAATTTTCGATCAAAACTACGGAACAAGAGATTTAATAAACCCGGTATCATCAAATTCAATTTACAATATAGCATCTGTAACTAAAGCATTTACAGGCGCTTGTATGGCAAAACTTGTATTTGAAGGAAAAATAAAATGGAGTGATTTGGTAATTGATTATTTGCCCAATTTTCGTTTGGCCGACGATTATATAAGCAATCATTTAACCATAGCCGATTTATTGACACATCGAAATGGTCTCGGAACTTTTTATGGCGATTTGCTTTGGTATGAAACCGAACGGACAAATGAAGACATTTTGTTCAGAATGCGATATCTTCCTGTAACAAACCGGTTTCGCGATCAGTATGGCTATCAAAACAATACATATATTGTCGCTGCCGAAATATTGAAAAAAGTTACCGGCCAGGACTGGGAAACTTATGTCGGCGAAAATATATTATTGCCGCTTGGAATGACTAATACCAAAACTTCGGGCAATCAAATACAATCAAATCAGGAACTTGCACATCCAATTATCAACAATAAAATTGTTGGAATTACCATGAAAAATCCGCATGCTGCAGCAAGTTTTTTTTCTTCAACATCAGATTTAAGTCATTGGGCCGAAATGCTTTTAAACAATGGCATTTATAAAAACGATACCATTTTGCATCCTGATATTGTAAAAGATATGTTTAGCGGGCGAACACTTCGTCAGGTTACAGGATTGAAAAAAATGGCCGGTGCAAATTTCAGTACCTATGCTTTAGGATGGTCAGTTTGGGATTATCAAGGAACTCCAATTGCCGAACATGCCGGAGGAATGCCCGGTTATATTTCGCAGCTAACGCTCATCCCTAAATACAAAACGGCTATAATAGTGCTTACCAATACTTTAAGCAATATTCCTACAGCACTGCAATATCATATTTTAGCCCAATTATTTGACGATAATTCAACCGATTGGCTGGCATTTTTCAAAGATATCAAGGCTAAAGAAGAAGCTGAAATTAATTCGGACGAAGAAAAGCGTAAGGCTTCTCAAATCAAAGGCACCAGTCCACGCTTAGATTTGGAATCTTATACCGGCACTTATGAAGACAAAATGTATGGAACCGCCGAAATTTCAATGAAAAATGATAAATTACATTTGGTTTTTGTTCCAGCCAAACCTATTTTTTATTCGGATATGGAACATTGGAACTTTGATACCTTTAAAATAAAATTTGCCGATGAATTTCTCCCGGCCGGATATATTACTTTCGATTTTGATTCATGGAATAAAATTAAGGGATTTAAAATTGATTTGAAAAGCAGTGATTTTCATTTTTTTAATCTCGATTTTAAAAAATTAAATTAATTGATTAATAAGTCCATATTGAAACGGCTTGAATTTAAAATATGTTTTTTGAATTAAATATATTTCGTGGAATTTGGTGAATTAGAGTTTCCGAGGCCTAATTATTCTTGATACCAATTTTGTAAAACACCAAATTTCACTAAACAAATCAATAAAAATGACAAATATTAAAGCAGTTGAGATTTTCTCGGGAACTTTGTGGGAAGCCGAATTGTTGAAAAGTTTATTGGAAAATGCAGATATTGAAGCCTTTCTCAAAGACGAAATTATAGGCACCAATTTTCCATGGCATGCTTCAGGCGGCGGGGCTGCTCCGATAAAAGTAACAGTTTCAAGCTTAGATTACGAAAAAGCGTTGGTGGTGCTTGAAGATTTTAAAAAAAACAGAACCTAATCTTATCTATCCACATTATGAAAACTATTAAATTTATATCAATTCTTATTTTCAGTCTAATTAGTTCTTCTGTTTGTTCACAATCAAAATACCAAGAATGGCGAGGCGAAAACCGGAGTGGTATTTATCAGGAAACCAATCTCCTAAAAAGCTGGCCTGAAAATGGCCCGGATTTGATTTGGGAATTTGATCAGCTTGGCTACGGATACGGAACGCCCCTTGTGACTAATAACCGTATTTATGCTCTCGGCGAAATAGATAGTATTGGACATCTGTTTGCTCTGGATCTCAGTGGTAAATTGATCTGGAAAAAAGAGTATGGCATCGAATGGACAAAATCTTTCAGAGGTTCACGATCTACACCAACTTTGGTTGAAGATTTACTCTACGTTTGTTCCGGATTTGGTGATATATCCTGTTTCAACGCAAAAACAGGCGATTTAAAATGGACAAAAAGCCTGGAAAAAGATTTTGATGGTCGCAATGCCTTGCACGGACATTCAGAGTCGCTTTTGGTTGATAAGGAAAAGCTATTTTTATTCGCCGGAGGAATAGAAAATAATATTGTAGCTTTAAATCGATTTAATGGCGAAATAATATGGAAAAACAAAGGAATTGGCGAAACTTCGGCTTATAACTCACCACA
>JAZDJM010000160.1:0-3716 GCA_043804305.1 Bacteroidota bacterium | reverse complement strand
AATATTCCAATAATATCTGAAATTGAATTCGCAGCCCGCTATACCAATGCAAAATTGATATGCATTACCGGAAGCAACGGAAAAACCACAACTAGCTTGCTAACTCATTTCATATTAAAAAACGCTGGTTTAAATGTTGGTTTGGCCGGGAATATTGGAAAAAGTTTTGCCTGGCAGGTGGCTGAAAGTAATTATGATTATTACGTATTGGAAATCAGCAGCTTTCAGCTTGACGGAATGTTCGAATTCAGGGCAGATATTGCCATATTGACCAATATTACGCCCGATCATTTGGATAGATACGAAAACAGTTTCGAAAAATACGCCGATTCAAAATTTAGGATAATTCAAAACATGCTTCTTTCAGATACTCTGATTTACAATGCAGATGATAAAACAATTATTGACCGGTTAACAAAACGAAAACCAAACATCAGGCTGATCCCATTTTCACTTAAACAAAATGAAGTGATAGAGGGCGCCTTTTTAACAGAAGAAAAATTAAACATTCACATATCAAAGGAGAAATTTACTATGACATTAAAAGAACTAGCACTTCAGGGGAAACACAATATCTACAATTCTATGGCAGCCGGAGTTGCAGGAAAATTGCAGAATATCAGAAATAAAAGCATAAAAGAATCGCTGGCTGAGTTTCAGAATATCGACCACCGCATGCAATCAGTAGCAATTATTGGAGGCGTAGAATATGTAAACGATTCAAAAGCAACAAATGTAAACAGCACTTATTTTGCAATTGAAAGTATCCGTAAACCTATTATTTGGATTGCCGGTGGAAAAGATAAGGGAAACGATTACAGCTCATTGGACAAATTAGTTCAGGAGCGCGTAAAAGCAATTATTTGTTTGGGTTTGGACAATCAAAAAATAATTGAGCATTTTGGAAAAATAGTCCCAAAAATAATTCAGACTTACAATGCTGTTGAAGCGGTTGAGGAGGCAAATAAATTTGCTAACCGCGGCGATGTTGTTCTTTTATCGCCGGCTTGCGCAAGTTTTGATTTGTTTGAAAACTATGAAGAACGTGGCAATAAATTTATTGAAGCCGTTAACGAACTGTAAAAAATGAACAAATATAACCTTACGCTAAAAGGTGACAGGGTAATTTGGGGTATTTTCATTTTACTCTCCATGCTGTCATTGGCTGTGGTTTACAGTGCATCCGGATATTTAGCATACCGACATGAAAACGGATCTGCCCTATTTTATCTATTCAAACAATTAAGCATTGTAGTTAGTGGTTTTGCGGTTATGTATTTAACACATCGGGTTAAATACACCCATTTTAGTGCTGCAAGTAAAGTTGTAATCTGGTTGGTTATTCCTGTACTAATCATTACGTTACTGCTGGGTGTAAATGTTAATAATGCCAGTCGTTGGTTAGTTATTCCGGGAATTAATATCAGTTTTCAAAGTTCTGATTTCGCAAAAATAGTATTGCTCACCTATTTAGCAAGAGCCCTAAGCCGGCTACCTGATAAAAATAAAGAAGGAAAAGATATTCTGCAATATGTCCTCCTTCATATTTTTGCCCCAACAATAATTATTACATTGCTTATCCTGAAGTCCAATTTATCAACAGCAGCCATTATTTTCGTTTCTGCCTTCTTTATGATGATCATTGGCGGTTTAAAGCCAAAATTCCTCATCTTTTTAGCCGGTTCAGGCATTGTTATTGCATCATTCGGTTATCTTTTGGTCAAAGTAAATCCTAATATTTTACCTCGCTTTGATACTTGGGTAAATCGAATTGAAAATTTCAATACCGATGATCCGGATGTAAATTATCAGGTTATTCAAGCTAAAATTGCCATTGCATCAAATCCATTAATCGGAAAATTACCGGGAAAAAGCAGTCAGCGTGCTTTCTTACCATCGGCTCATGCTGATTTTATTTATGCTATAATCATTGAAGAATATGGAACAATAGTAGCATTTCTAATTACTGCTTTATATCTTGCCCTCTTTTTCAGAGCATTAATTATTGCAAAACACAGTCAAACCACATTTGGTGCATTATTGGCCATCGGCCTAACTTTTACCCTGGTAATTCAGGCCATGATAAATATGGGAGTGGCCGTTAGCATACTGCCCGTTACCGGGCAGCCTTTGCCTTTATTAAGTTCAGGAGGTACATCTTTCATTTTTACATCCATGGCATTGGGAATGATTCAAAGTGTTAAAGCCGGAATTGATTTAAAAGAAGAAATGAAAGCCAAAGAAGATGCCGCCAACTCTCTAACTAATGTTCTAAATTAATGTTAGCGAAAGAAAAGAAAATAAAGCTTATCATAAGTGGTGGCGGAACCGGTGGCCATATATTTCCTGCAATTGCAATTGCACAGGCAATTCAAAAATTGCATCCATTCAGTGAATTTTTATTTATTGGTGCTAAGGGCAAAATGGAAATGGAAAAAATTCCGGCTGCAGGATTTGCAATTGAAGGATTATGGATTAGCGGCTTGCAACGTAATCAGGTTTTGAAAAACCTCTTATTTCCGTTAAAATTAATCAGTAGTTTATGGAATGCACGAAGAATTATTAAAAAATTCAATCCTGATGTGGTAGTCGGAGTTGGAGGATATGCAAGTGGTCCTACTCTTTTTATGGCTAACCAACTTAATATTCCGACTTTAATTCAAGAGCAAAACTCCTATCCGGGAATAACCAATAAAATGGTTTCTAAAAAAGTAAATACCATTTGTGTGGCCTATCCGGATATGGAGATCCATTTCCCAAAATCCAAACTTATTGAAACCGGAAACCCAATAAGAAAACATATTATACAAACTGAAGGAAAAAGAGAAAAGGCTTTTAAACATTTTGGATTAGTTGCACATAAAAAAACTGTGCTGCTGATTGGCGGGAGTTTAGGAGCACAATCCATAAATCATGCAATTATTGCTCACATTAAGGAATGGCAATCGTCAGAATTTCAATTGATATGGCAAACCGGAATAAGCGGAATTGCAGATGCCGAATTACTTATTTCGAACAATAATACGGCTAATATTTCTGTACATCAATTCATAATCGAAATGGATTTGGCCTATGCCGCCGCCGACCTGGTTATTTCTAGAGCAGGCGCCATTGCAATCTCTGAACTATGCGCAGTTGCCAAGGCTTGTATTCTTATTCCATTGCCATCGGCAGCCGAAGATCATCAAACGAAAAACGCAAAACGCTTGGCCGAAAAAAAGGCCGCTGTTTTATTGCCTAATCAAGATGCTGCAGAAAAATTATTCGATATTTGCAGCAACTTGTTAAAAGACGAAAAAAAGCTGGAAGAATTAAGAATCAATATAAAACGATTTGCCAAAACCGATGCTGATATTGAAATTGCAAAAGAAGTATTAAAATTAATAGCCAATTAAAAGATGAGTTTTAAAATTTCACATTATTTATATACCATTGCAGATTGCTTCCTTTTGAAATTAGAAATCAATTGATTTGTTTATGAAGTTAGATAAGGTTTCAAATATTTACTTTTTAGGAATAGGAGGTATTGGCATGAGTGCTCTGGCCAGGTATTTTATGGCGAATAAAAAAAATATTGCCGGCTTCGACAGGACAGCAACACCTTTAACTCATCAACTTACTGAAGAAGGCGCTTTTATTCATTATGAAGATAATCCGAACTTAATTCCGGATGTTTTTTTATTGAATCAAAATACATTGGTTATCTATACACCAGC
>JAZDJM010000159.1:0-3670 GCA_043804305.1 Bacteroidota bacterium | reverse complement strand
AGAAAGTGGAAGCACATAGCCATCGTTAAAAAATGCCAATGCAATGTTTTGAATCGCTCCGATTGAACAAATACAACCTTCTCTGAAAAACCCGAAGTACAAAAGCGAAAATGCCGAAATCAAAAGAATCGATTTTCTCGACCGGGTATTTAGTGTAAATCTTGTAGTTAGTATCAGAACAATTAAAAGTACTGCCACATCAATATATTCCAAGATTGCACTTCGCGGATTTGTTAATTGATATTCAGGGTAAACATAGCCTGATTCAAAATCGGGTTTCGGAAAACGCTGCTGGGCAAAAGCAAATGCATTCGATATCCAAAAACAAGTAAACAGTATGTATTTTAAATATTTGCTCACCTTATGTCAGTTTTGTACCCGGATTTTAGTAGATAAGGATTGGCTAAGGGAACTCTTTGAATCGCATCAGCCGGACAAGTCTGTGCAATTGCGCAATGATTGCAATTGGTACAAAGTTCATGCTTAATTTGTAAATACAGTGAGCCGTTTCCAAAATCGGCGCAGCCTTTTACACACTTTCCACAAGCATTGCATAAATCTTCATTGATGGTATAGGAAAAATAAGGATCTTCTACAAATGAACGTGTTATTGCTGAGGTTGGACACAATTGCAATTCAGCTCCGGTATTTCTTTCCTTAACTCCCTGACGAAGATATCCACTGCATAAATCGCAGTAACCACACATTTCATAGGCATGCATGCATTTAACTGCGGAAACCGTTAGAACACAATTAGTTTCGCATAATCCGCATTGTGTACACTTATTCGGATCAATTTGCCAAACATATTCATTAGCAGAAGTTTTCTGTATCAAAACACCAAAAAGATAACCTACGGGCAATGCAACTGACCATTTCCCCACTGTCTTTACAAAATCCCGCCGGCTTTGATATTTATTTTTGTTTTGCATCCTGCCTGATTAGTGAATTAGAATTTACAGTTATCAATTTTTGAGCAATTTCCATATTCGGAACACGCATTACAATCTCTCTGAAAAACAAGTTTCTTTCCCAAAACAAAAACAAGGCCTGACAAAAAGAACAACATCAATAGACGCATTATTTTATTTAAAAAAGTTTTTCTGTTCATATTTTTACTCCTTTCGTTTGAAAATATAAAGTTTAGAATCAGCTCCATTGCTTGCATATATTATTCCTTCCTCACTTACAGCAACATCGAGCGGAAAAATTGGTTTGAAGAAGGAGGGCTGAGCAACCAATTCAATTAAATTCCCTTCGGCTGAAATAACTTTTAGACGATTCAATCCCTTTTCTGCTGTAAGTATTTGACCATTAGGGAATAAAGCAAAATGCGACGGATTGCAGCATCCGCAAAAATCTTTTAAATCAAAACCGGCTTCGCCTATCATTGAAATAATATCGCCATTTACAGTTCTGTATTCCAGTCTTTGCTTTCCAGGATTTGCAACTAAAAGTGTATCGCCATTATAAAAAGCAATATCGAAATACGCACTGGGAACAACAAACTGATTGCCCGGCTGACCGAAAAAATACTTTAATGCTCCTTCCTTATTCAGTACGTAAATCATTTTATTGTTTGCATCAGCAAAAACAACATAATTTTCATTTGCTGCAATACTCGTTATCAGAGCTTCCTCGTCATAAGAACCCCATTCTTCTATAAAATTTCCATTTGTATCGAAAATAGATATCGTTTCATAAGTTGCAGCATAAATTCGGTTCTCAAAATAAGCTAAGGCATACACTCCTTCTTCTGTAGGAATATTCCAAACGACAGCTAAATCTTTTTTGTTTAATGCCGTTAAATAATTCATTCCGCCAAGAAAAATTCTATCCTCGGATAAGCAAATTGATTTTAAATTGCCAAACGGAATTTCAAGAGTTCCAGTAATATCCCATGCGGGTAGATTTTCTGCTTTGAAGTCTTTATCGTTTATCAATTCAGTATTTGATCGACTTATAATCGTATCGTAAACCATATAAACAACAAACATTAAAATTATTGCCAAAGAAAAATAAGATGCAATTTTTTTATACATACGCTAGTTTTTATTGTCCAACATATAGACTTACCATTCGGTGTGAATCTCTTAAAATTAAATACCCATCAATATAAGCCATTGGCCCCCAGGCATCAACACCATCCATAAATACTTTGTGCTGAGCCAGAAGTTGCGCTTTTTGCTTCTCAATTTTAAAAAGATACAATTCAGATTCATCATTGAGCAGAAACATTTTATCGCCTACTATCAGGTAAGGACCTAATCCATAACGGTTTTCTTTTCCACTCTTCCAAAGCGGATTTCTTAAATCATTTTTGTGATACGCCAATAACTCATTTCTAAGTGCTCCGGCATCTTTGGGACTAATGGTCCATAAAATATCACTATTTAAAATGGGGGTTTGCTGTTCGCTAGACAGCCCTTCTTTAGGACTATGCATTTCAATTAATTTTGCTTCGAAACCTGTGCTTGTCTTTAAAATCCTAATCCGGGCACCACCGGCACCGTAACCCGTAGTTACAAGAATTTCATTATTGCCTAAGAAAACCGGACTGGTTGCCACAACCGTTGGATTCCATTCAGAAGATTTCCATAAAATCCGGCCAATGTCTTCCCCTTCTGCTGAAATTCCGACAATTCCTCCTACAGCCATATAAACATAGGTTTTTTTTCCGTAAAACGATGAAGTAAATACAGATGAATGCGACATTTTTAGATTATCCGGATTGGGAGTTTCCCAAACAATTTCACCGTTTGAACAATCTACTCCCATTGCTAAATTTTTTCCGCCTATGGCGATAACCGCGATATTGTTATCGATTAACGGACATTGAGCGGTATACCATTGTGGAAGCTCCGCGCCATAATCCCGAATCAAATCAAGCGTCCAGAGCAGTTCACCGGTATCGGAATCAGTACACATTACATGACATCTTGGGCCAAAAGTTATAACATAATCGTCAGTTACCGTTGGAATTGACCTCGACATTCCATGATTTCTTTTTATTAGGACTTTATACCATCTTCTCCAAATTTCCTCTCCTGTTTTGAATGAAAAAACGCGAAGCGCATCTGCTTTTTCCTTTTCGATATAATCAAGAATATAGACTTTGCCATTGTGAATGGCCGGACCGGCATGGCCTTCACCCAAATCAATCTGCCACGCTATTGAAGGCCCGGAAGTTGGCCAACTTTCTGCAATTGGTGTTTTATCCTTGCTGATATTATCAAAGTCACTTCCTCTGAATCTGGGCCAATTTTCAGTATTTTCTTGCTCAAATTCAATAAATTTCTCAAAATTTTCACCTATAATCACGCTGTCGTTTTCGCCGATTGATTTTGGACGATTATCCATATCCGGCATTGAAGAAATCAGATTTTGTGCCGAAGGAAAGATTAAATACCAAATTAATGCAAAAGCAAACAGCAAAACAATTGCCGGAATTAATAGTCTGCTATTTAGTATTTTTTCAATCATTTATTCACTGTCTAGAGAAAAATTAAAAGTGTTTTAGAATTATTAATCTGATTAGTTTGTTTGGAACCAAACTTAAATTCATTTCTGCCCCAAACGCACTAAAACTCAAAATCCTCTAAATTCAAAACTTTAAAATAAAATCTATAATCCGTTTTGGCAGTTTGTATTATTCAATAGGTCAATAAAT
>JAZDJM010000158.1:0-4409 GCA_043804305.1 Bacteroidota bacterium | reverse complement strand
ATAAAAATCAAAGGACTGGAAGACAGTGTTCTATATCTAGCTTCCTATTATGGTGATAAAACTTTACTTATAGATACTGCTGAAAAAAAAGGAAAATATAATTATTTGTTTGAAGGAAAAAACATTCTGAATGGAGGTATTTATATTATTGCCGGTCAGGAAAAAAATTCCATTTTTGAGTTCTTAATCTCCGATAGCCAAGATATCAAGTTTGAGTCAGACCTCAATAAATTGGTTGAAAGGATGAAGGTTAAAGGATCAAACGAAAATGCTCTTTTTTTTGATTATCTGGCATTTACCAATTTACAATCTACAAGATTAATAGAATATAAAATAAATCTGGAGAAGTATTCAGGCATAAGCGATTCAATCAGTTCCTTGCGGGGCAAAATTCAATCCATCGAAAATCAAAACATTGAATACAGAGAAAGTATTATCGAAGCCTATCCCGAAGCGTTTATTTCCGAACTATTCAAAACCATGCGATTACCCACTTCTGATTTGCAGCAATCCATAAAAACAAAACAGGATTCGAACAAATTTTTACGAAATTATAAAAAAAAGTATTGGGATAATTTCAATTTTGATGATGATCGTTTGTTACGCACACCAATTTTTCAGAATAAACTGGATGATTATTTTAAAAACATAGCTCATCCCGAATTGGATAGTCTTAAAAAAGATATCGATGACTTTTTTAACAAAATGAATCCAAAATCTGAACTTTATAAACACAGTTTATGGTATCTGACATTAATGTTTGATAATTCGCAACGTATGGGTTATGAAGCAATCTTGGTGCACTTTGCAGATAATTATTACCGAAAAGAAAAAGCCGATTGGATGCATCCTCAGTTGAGTAAAAATATCATTGAAGAAGCCAATAAAAGAAGAAACGCGCTCATTGGAAAGCAAGCACCAAATCTGATTATGCTGGATTTAGATTCGAATCCGGTTTCATTGTATGCGATAGATAAATCATTTACAATTGTTTACTTCTGGGATCCCGATTGTCAGGTTTGTAAAGTAGAAACTTCTAAGCTTAATGATTTTTACAATCAATACGCTAAATCATTAAACCTCGAAGTTTTTGCTGTTTGTACTTTGCCTGATTTAGGAATTATGAAGAATTATATTGCTAAAAACAAATTAAACTGGATTAATGTAAACGGTCATCACAGTTATACCAATAATTTTCATGAACTCTACAATATATACAGCATTCCGGGAATTTTTATTTTAAATAAAGAAAAAACGATTATTGCCAAGCAGCTAAAGACCGAACAAATTCTCCCTTTCATCAAATTTTATCAGGAAAATGTCAAGTAAATACAGCAATACAAAGTTTGATAACATAATAAACCGCAATCAAACTCAGGCCAATACATTAGAATTACGCGAAAATTTATTCGGAAAAAAAGATGTAATTCCTTTATGGGTTGCCGATATGGATTTTGAAACACCTGAATTTATCAGAAATGCTGTAATTGATAGGGCAAAGCATGAAATATACGGATATACTTTAAAGTCGGAAGATTATTATTTTGCTATTCAAAATTGGTTAAAGAAAAGATACAACTGGAATATTTCAAAGGAAAGCATTTTTTTTAGCCCGGGCGTTGTTCCTGGATTGGTATTATGCATCTTGGCATTAACAAATCCTGGTGATAAAATTCTTATTCAAACACCGGTTTATTTTCCGTTTTTTACAAGTATTGAGGGAAATGGCAGAGAATTGCTAGTCAATCCATTAAAGGAAATAAACGGTGACTATAAAATGGATTTCGAGGACTTAAAATCTAAAATCGATTCAAAAACTAAAATGATTTTATTAAGCAGCCCGCACAATCCGGTTGGTAGAGTCTGGAAAAAAGATGAACTGGACGAATTGCTCGAAATATGCATTGCAAATGATATTATTATCGTTAGCGATGAAATTCATTCCGATTTGGTATTTGCGCCAAATAAACATATCCCAATCGCATCGCTGTCGGATAAAGCTAAATTACAAACCATTACGCTGATGTCGCCCACCAAAACATTTAATATGGCAGGCCTAAGTACATCGTATTTGATTATTGAAAATGAATTATTTATAGAGAAATTTAAGGCAATACTTAACAGTTATCATCTCTTTCATGGCAATTTATTTGGAAATGTTGCCACCGAAGCTGCCTATAAATATGGCGAAGAATGGTTAGAGCGTTTATTGGAGTATACGGAGAAAAATATCGATTACGTCAATCATTTTTTTGCTACACATATTCCAATGCTCCATTTTCAAAAGCCAGAAGGAACCTATTTGCTTTGGATCGATTTCAGAAGTCTGGGAATGAATGATATAGAGTTAAAAGAGTTTTTGGTACATCGTGCAGGAATTGGCTTAAATCAGGGTAGCGTTTTTGGTGAAAATGGAAGTGGATTTATGCGCATGAATGTTGCTTGTCCGCGATCAATATTAAAGAAAGCAATGACGCAATTAAAAACGGCCATTGCTTCTTTGGAATTATAAATCATTTTCGATGTAAAAATCCTGTTAGATTATTAAAACCTGCCAGATTTAATTTTTACTTGTGATTGAAGATTTTCTCAAGCGCGCCATATAGAAGCCATCAAAACCTTCACTTGGTAATACTTTTTTCTCATCTTCGAGTATATACTCCTCTTTATTTTTAACAAGAAATTTTGCGATTTGATCCTCATTTTCTGAAGTGAGAATAGAACAAGTTACGTAAACCAATGAACCACCGGGCTTTAGCATGACTTTGTATTCATCTAAGATTTTTTCCTGAAGTTCTTTCAATTCTTCTATACGTTCAGGATTCATTTTCCATTTTGTATCAGGTTTTCGTCTCAGAACGCCTAAACCGCTGCATGGAGCATCAATCAACAGAATATCTGCTTGGTTTCTGAGTTCATTAATCTGTTGGGCATGAACTAAATGAGTACTTACATTCCGACAACCTGCGCGTTGGCAACGATTTTCGAGTTCGGCCAATTTACTTTTTTCAACATCCAAAGACAATATGCGGCCTGAATTATTCATTTGTGCGGCTAAGTGAAGTGTTTTTCCACCTGCACCCGCACAAGCATCAATAACTGTCATTCCTGATTTTGCCTTAGTAAATGGAGCAACCAATTGCGAAGCAGCATCTTGTACTTCAAAAAGACCACTTTTAAAAGATTTTATCTGATTAAGATCTACTCGGTTTTTAAGAATTAATGCATCAGGAAAATCAATAAGCTCCTCAACCTCAAGGCCTTCAATTCTTAACGAATTAATCAGGTTAGATGTGTTTGTTTTAAGTTTATTCACCCTTAGTACAACATCAGTAGGTTGATTAAGTGCTGTAATTTCGCGTCTCCAGATTTCTCCAACTTCCTTATTTCCAATATTAATCAGCCAATCCGGTATAGAGGCTGAAAATTTAAGCTCGTTTCCAAATTTAATTTTATTCAGCCCCAAAGTTGCTGAATCAGGAATATCAACTTGAAACCATTCGGGAAATTCAATGTTCTTTTCGCGTAAATAAACTGCAAGAATATTGGTATAGACCTGAGTATCCTGTTCATTTAATTCTCCAATAGCCAAATACCATCGCCACCATCTAACAATATCATAGATACTTTCGGCAATAAATCGCCTATCGCGTGCGCCCCATCTCCTATCGAGCTTTATTTGCTTTTTAACGATTTGATCGGCGTGTGCATTATTGCCAAATATTTCTTCCAAACCCTTAACAACAGCCTGAACAATGTTTTTATGGATTCTCAAAATTATTTAAAATATGCTTGATTTTCTCTAAGAATTCGATTTATTGCTTCCTGAACACGAACTGCATTGTTAAAGATCAATTCCTGATCGGAAGGAAATGCCCTTGGTGCAGATTTTACTTTTTGTTTTGCAGCATCATCCAATGCTTCTAAATCGCCAATAGCACGTGCCGAAACATGGTGAAAAACAGATTCAGCGCCAAAAGGTTTTTTACCGATTAAGCGTTCAACAGGTTCCAACTCAACAAATTCAACATCGCCGGTTAAGCGAGCTTCTTTATGTTGAATAGTCTCAACCAAAGCGCACTGAATAGCTTTGTATTTGATTCTTTTCATGTCATTGCCCGCCGTATCTTTTTTCACGTTCCCTTTTTCGTCTAATACATATTCAGTTCCATCGGCTACATTTTTCTTAAAAACGTGGTCAATATTTTTTACATCATCCGGCGAAACCTGAATATTTCTAATTTTAACAATAGCCAGATAATCAAATTGTATATGCTCGCCGGGATTATGAAAAAAGTAATGTACCCAATCTGTATTTAATCGGCTTGCATTTCCGCTTATGATCTCTTCAATAAATTGGGGTGGAAAATTAAACAAACTCGTGTTTTGAATTTCAACAAAAACACGAC
>JAZDJM010000157.1:0-13897 GCA_043804305.1 Bacteroidota bacterium | reverse complement strand
AAAGCTACACTTGAAATACTTGATTTATTAAAATATAAAATCAACGAGAAGAAATTATATTTAAAAACGCATATTGCTCCTAACGTACCTCAACGGGTTATTGGCGATAAGTATCGATTCAAACAAATTTTAACAAATTTGTTTAACAATGCGGTAAAGTTCACCGAAAAAGGCGGTGTTACTATTAATGTATATGTTTTGGATGAAACGCCTTCGACCCATAGAATTAAATTTGAAGTTATTGACACTGGCATAGGAATTACAGAATCTAATTTGAAAAAATTATTTCAATCCTTTTCTCAAGTAGATTCTTCTACTACCCGATTATATGGCGGTACCGGATTAGGCCTAGTGATTTCAAAAAACATTTCCAAACTTTTAGGTGGCGAAATGGGCGTTGAGAGTGATGAAGGAAAAGGTTCCAATTTCTGGTTCTGGATAAATTATAAACGGTCGAATGAATCAAGCTCTGTGTATGAACCTATCGAACTGGAAGAAAAAGTTGAGCAAAATAAACTAAGAATATTACTTGCCGAAGATAACTTAATCAATCAAAAAGTGGCGCAAATGCACCTCGAAAAACTCGGTCATCATGTAGAATGTGCAATTAACGGCAAAATTGCCTTTGAGATGTATACCAAAAGTGATTATGATTTAATCTTTATGGATATTCAAATGCCTGAAATGGATGGAATTCAAGCCACTAAACGCATTAGAGAATTTGAGCGAGATATTCAGCTCAAAAACCCAATCCAAATTATAGCTTTAACTGCCAATGCCATGAAAGGCGATAAAGAAGCCTGTCTGAATGCCGGGATGAATAATTATATGAGCAAACCATTTAAACCGGCTGAGCTTAATCAAATTCTACAGGAAAGTTTCCAAAATATCTGAGCTTCGTGATTTTATCCTTATTTTTGCATAAAGCGTAATAAGTTTTTCTATGCAAAATGATACCCTTAGCCCAACACGTAAAGCTTTACGAATAAACCTCGATGAAACTATTTATGGTACTTTTGCCGAAATTGGTGCAGGTCAGGAAGTTGCACGTACTTTTTTTCAGGCAGGCGGAGCATCAGGAACAATTGCCAAAACAATTTCTGCCTATGACATGCAAATGAGTGATGCAATGTACGGTAAAGAAGCCTCGGGTCGTTATGTTTCAAAAAGCAGATTATTGAAAATGCTTAAACTTGAATCGTCAGAACTCACTAAAACGCTAAGTAAAAGCGTTAAAAAAGGAACACGATTTTTTGTATTCGCAGATACAGTAACAACAATTAATTTTGCAAAAGATAAGGAAGGGCACGGCTGGCTTGGAGTTCGGTTTCAGATTAATCACAAAAAAGAACCCAATCAGGTAATTCTTCACGTTCGTTTACTTGAAAATACTTCACTACTCCAGCAACAAACCTACGGAATTTTAGGAACAAATTTATTATACGCCTGCTACAATTACTACCAATACCCAAATCAGTTCTTACAATCACTAATGGATTCGTTAAGTTCAGACCAGTTAGAGATAACTATGATTGAAATGAGCGGGCCGGATTTGGAATATGTTGACAATAGATTACTTGGAGTTCAATTGGTAAAAAATGGAATGGCAAAAGCGATAATTTTTGATCGCAATGGAATTGTTCAAACTCCCGATGATATGCTATACGGCAAAAATGTTTTAGCATTTCGGGGTAGCTTTAGGCCAATTACATTTGTTGGTTTTGATATGATTAAAAGCAGCTATAACCTTTTTAAGCGGGATGCCGATTACGAAAAAGACAATACCCTAACTCTTTGCGAAATAACCTTGAATAATCTATTGGCTGAAGGTAAGTTCTCGGAACAGGATTTTCTCGACCGGGTTGATATTTTAAACGGTATGGGTCAGAATGTTATGGTTTCTAATTATCGTGAGTATTATAAGCTAGTTTCCTATTTCGGAAGGTTTAAAATTAAAAACCTGCGCATTGTCATTGGGGTTCTAACCCTGAAAAAAGTATTGGATAAATCGTATTACAGTCATTTAAAAGGTGGAGTTTTAGAAGCTTTTGGAAAATTATTTCCTGAGAATATGAAACTATATGTATATCCGGCACTTCAAAGCGACAACGAAAGTTTAATGGATTCAAAAAATATTCCCCGCAGCATTGATTTAAATTTTATTTACAATTATCTGATTCAAACTAGAAAAATCTTAGACATCACAAATGTGAATAAAGAAAAACTGCACATATTTAGTAGTCACGTATTGCAATTGATCCATGAAAAGAATCCGGAATGGGAATCAATGGTTCCGGTTTATGTTTCAGAACAAATTAAATCGAAAAAGCTATTCGGTTACGAAGATTAGCCAAATTTAAACTAATCTTTTTCTAGCTTGTCAATATCAATATTTTCACCAAATTCCATTTCCTTCCGTCCCATAAATACATGAGAATCAACCTCAGTTTCTGATTTTAACATCAAGCCAACCATCATTATCAGACTCGACATCAATATGATATAAAACAGCAAGCCCTCACTGATTAGTCCAATACTATATTCATCCGGAATGCTGTAATACAATATGATGGTAATTAAACCACGGGGAGCTATAAAAAGCTCCGGAAATAGATTAGCCCTGACTAAAAAACGGAGATATAAAAATCGGATTCCATATAAAATAAATAAAATCAAACTACCGGTTAATATTAAGGTTTGATCGAAAAGATTTGTAATCAGAAGTGAATATCCAAAAATAAAAAAGAAGATTGTCCGGATTAGAAAAGCACTCTCAACCGTAATCATTTTAAATTGTTCAATATTTTCTCTTAGTACCTCTATGCGAATAAACTTTGTAATCCAGCGGATTGGAATATACTGGGTATTGTTTAAGATTATTCCGAAAATAAAAATAATTAAGAGCGACGAAAAATGTAGAACTTTTCCGCTGGTATAGAGCAAGATAAGAACTGCAATTAAAATAAAAAACCGTATTTTTAACTGGTTTTTCGAAATAAAATAAAGCAGAAGAGCAGTAAAAATAAAGCCAATTAAAGCTACTATTGCCAAATCCACAAATAAAAATCCAAATGAACTGGGAGCAATATTCTCAGTAAAGACGACAAAATTAAATATTAGAATTCCGAAAACATCGGAAAATATAGACTCATAAACAATAAATTCTCTTTTATTCTTGCCTATTTGTTCAACGCTTGGGATGGCAATTGCGCTGCTGATAATAGATAACGGAATTGCATTCACAAAACTCGCCTTAAAACTAATTCCGGGAACTAGTTTATAAATAACGGTTGCAACCAAGAAGTTTGTCAATAATAAAATAATAATGGCTGCAAAAAAGCTGCTTCCTATTAATGGTAGTTTTTGTTTGCTGAATTCCAAATCTAAACTTCCCTCCAATACAATAAGTATCAGACCTAAAGTGCCGACTAAAGAAAGAACAGTCCCTAAATTTTGAATCGCATCCCCAATATCAGGTATAAGAAGTCTGATTGAAATCCCTGTGGCTAAAAGCAATAATACAGAAGGAACTTTAATTTTTTGTGCAATTAGATTGAAAACATAAGAAAGTATTATTAATGAGCTGAAAAAAATAAGTAAAAAATACTCTCTGTCCATTGGTCATTTGTTTCATCAAAATTAATCAATTTTTTCAAGTTGGCTAAATCTATTTTTTAAAAAAAGGAAATAAATTCGAAATGTTTGAGTAACTTTGTAAATTATTTTAGAATGTTTTTGATTATTTTTGAAAAAAAACGGCATGGAAAAATATTTTGAGCAATTTAGAAAGCAAACCATCGGCTATGATTTAGAATTTGATAGTCCTTACGGAAAGCAAAAAATGATTTATGCTGATTGGATAGCCAGTGGCAGGCTCTACGCTCCTATCGAATACAAAATGCTAACTCTTTTTGGTCCTTGGGTTGCAAATACACATACCGAAACCAGTGAATCGGGAACAATGACTACAAAGGCCTATCACTACGCTCAAAAGATCATTAAAAAGCATATAAATGCAAACTCCGATGATGTATTAATTTCAACGGGAAACGGAATGACCGGAGCAATTAATAAATTCCAAAGAATTCTAGGATTTAAACGCTACGGAACAAAAAACCATCCTTTCAATAAAATTGCTCATTTATCGGAAGATATTCGCCCGGTGGTTTTTGTTACTCACATGGAACACCATTCCAATCAAACCTCATGGGAAGAAACCATTGCAGATGTTGTGGTACTACAGCCCGATGAGCATATGATGGTAAATGAAGCGGAATTAATCAAGAATCTGGAAAAGTATAAACATCGTGAAATAAAAGTTGGCAGTTTTACAGCCTGTTCCAATGTTACCGGCATTCGTACTAATTATCACAAACTCGCACGCATTATGCACGAAAACAATGGTTTATGTTTTGTTGATTTTGCTGCAAGTGCTCCTTACGATCATATTAATATGCATCCCGAAGATGAGATGGAACGTTTGGATGCTATCTTTTTTTCGCCACACAAATTTTTGGGTGGGCCGGGTTCTTCAGGAATATTGATTTTTAATAAAGAACTGTATATCAATAATGTTCCGGATAATCCTGGTGGCGGTACCGTAGATTGGACAAATCCGTGGGGACATTATAAATTTGTTGATAATATTGAAGCTCGCGAAGATGGAGGAACACCGGGTTTTCTGCAAGTTATCAGAGTTGCCCTAGCCATTCAATTAAAAGAAAAAATGGGTGTGGAAAACATTCATAAACGCGAAGACCAATTGATTGCCCAAGCTTTTGAGGGATTGACAAAAATTCCAAAATTGCGTATTTTATCAGAACATGCTAAAAACAGATTAGGCGCAATATCCTTCTATATTGAAGATATTCACTACAATTTGATTGTAAAAATATTAAATGATAGATTTGGAGTTCAACTCAGAGGTGGATGCGCCTGTGCCGGTACTTATGGCCATTTTCTACTAGGCGTTTGTCCTGCAAAATCAAAAGAGATTGCCGATAAAATTAACTCAGGCGACTTGTCGGAAAAACCTGGCTGGGTTCGCTTATCCATTCATCCGACAATGACTAATGCCGAATTGCAGATCGTCATACACGCTTTAGATCAATTGGTAAAAAATATTTCGGATTGGAAAACTGATTATATTTATAACCCAAACACCAATGAGTTTCGACATTTATCTGAAAAAACAGATAAAATTGAACTTATTAAGCCTTGGTTCGAACTTGATTAATTTCATGCTGAAGCATTGATAATTAAAATAGAAATTGTATCTTAGTATTTAAAATCAACGCAAGGATTATTCTTTTTTAATTTTTATTCCACTATTTCCGGATAAAAGTTCAGGTCAATTGCATTGTTTTTATTGGTTTACATTAAATTTCGTTACATGGAATTTTTAAATCAATACCCAATGGCTCGTATATTGTTTCCATTTATGGGAGCAATATTACTCATTCCATTTTTACCGGTTTCCATTTTATTTTGGTCTGTCTTTTTACTTCTAAATTTTAGTATACTGATAATTTGGGCATTCTATCCTGCAAAGCAAAAGAAATATAAGTACCGCTGGATAGGTGGATTTTTAATTACTACTCAAGTTTTTGCTCTGGCAATTTTTATTCAACTGTATTTAAATCCCCTGAACAAGGGAAATCACTATTCTAAATATCCGCAATCAGATAGCTATTTAATTGAAATTAAAAGTGTTTTCACGGAAACAAAAAAATCATTTAAAAGTATCGGTGAGATTAAAGCGGTTTATAATTCAGAAGATTCGACTTGGAAAAACACAAGTGGAAGAATTCTACTGTATTTTCAAAAAGATTCAGCTTTTAATTTAGATTACGGCCAAACATTTATCAGCAGGGCAAAAATTAATCCTGTTCAGGGAGCTCAAAATCCCAATGCATTTGACTATAAAAAATATTTACAATTAAAAGGCATCCATCATCAAAGTTATATCCGTCAAAACGAATGGATTATTCATGATTCCGTTGTAAAAGAAAATCTGCAATTGCTGGCCATAAAAATGCGTACTATATTGCTAGAGGAGTTGGAATGGCTTAAATTCGACAAAGATAGCCATGCCCTAGCTGCTGCCTTACTTATTGGCTACGACGATTATTTGGATGATGATATCCGAGCCAGATTCTCCGGTTCAGGAGCAATGCATATCCTTTGTGTTTCAGGATTACATGTAGGTATTATTTTTATGATTTGTAATTTCTTGCTCGGCTTTCTGGATAAAATTAAGTTTGGGAATTTTTTTAGAAGTATTCTTATTTTACTGATTATATGGCTATATGCACTAATCACCGGTATGGCACCTTCAGTAATGCGGGCGTCGACTATGATTACATTTATTATCCTTGGGACAGCTTTTAATAAAAAAGGAAATTCATATAACTCAATGGCAGCTTCTGCCCTATTATTGCTTATTCTGGATCCAAATTTAGTATACAATATTGGATTCCAGCTCTCTTATGCCGCGGTTTTTGCCATACTTTTTATACAACCTAAGTTATTCAAGATTTATAAATTCAGAAACCCACTGCTTTCAAAAATTTGGGCTCTTATTACAGTTTCAATTGCTGCCCAATTAGGAACTTTTCCATTATCCGTTTATTATTTTCATCAGTTTCCCAATTACTTTATACTTACCAATTTATGGGTAATTCCATTATCGTTTTTGGTAGTTTGTGGCGGAATACTTGTTTTATCATTAAACATTCTCGGATTTTCAAATAATATTCTTGCAGCGATTATTACCAAAATCTTTAGATTTAGCCTGATTGGATTGGATAACGGCGTGGAACTTATTAATAATTTTCCATGGGCAGTAAGCGACAATTTGTTTTTTCATAAATCGCAGTTGATTCTCATCTACTGCCTAATTTTAATGGCTTGCGGATTATTCTTATTTAAACAACGTATATGGTTTTTTTCATTGGGACTAACTATTTTAATGCTTTCTTTAAACGCTTTATTTCACAAATCAGAGCAAATTGAAACTCATAGCTGGATTGTATACAAAACTACCTCAAGCACTGCCTTTGATTTTATTTCGAATCAAAAGAGTGTTTTAATTTGTGATTCAAGTTTTATGCATAACGCTTCTATGCATAAATTTGTATGTGCAGAAAACCATATTAAACAGGGCATTAAAACTAAAACTATATTGCAGTCAAATAAACTGCAGGAAAAGGACTTAAAAATTCCGAAATTTATGGATAATATTTTTCTGTTCGATTCGGTAAGAATTCTTTGGATTGATAAAAAACCCATTTATAAAACGCATGAAAATCTATTAAATATTGATTATGTGTTAATTAGCAATAGTATAGAAGTCGATTTAGCTCATTTAAAAACCGGATACAATTTTAAAATGATAATCTTTGACTCTTCAAATATCTGGTGGAAAATAAAACAGATGAAAAATGACGCAAAGAATTTGGGAATTGAATTCTGGGACGTGAATGAAAATGGAGCGTTTGTCTATACAAAAAAACCCTCCGACAAAAATCAAAGGGTTTAAACAATTTAATAGGTTGGAATTTATTTTATTACAAGCTTTTGCAATTTCAGTTTCTTATTAAAATTGAATAAAATAAAGTATTTGCCTTTTTCTTTAATTAAATTTCCGGGAATAACCACCGACCATTCGCCGCTTATTTTTCCTTCATTTTTTTCCCAAATTTGGTTCATTCCTGAATCGAATAATTGAACAATAAGTTTGCCTTTTTCCTCAAAACTGGCACCCAAAGTGGTGGTTTCATCATTTATTTCAATCGAAAATTTTGTTTGATTAAGGCTTTCTGCTTTGCCATCATAAATTCCCTTTGCAATAGCATTTTCAATATCTTTTTCATTTGCAGGCGAAACCATAACAAATTTATTTATGCTTTCTTTTTTGGTTTTTCCATCTGTATTAACAATTAATTCAATTTCCTGATCATTTCCATGATTTGACTTCATGGTATATTGCATAACCTTTACATTTCCGTCTTTATCTATTTCATGTTTCACGGTGTGTGGGTCTGAACTGATAAAAATGGCCTCCCCTTTTGCTGCTTCTTTTGGAAGATTCTTTACGATTATCCGATGTTCACCATCGGCTTTCTCAAATTTCTCAATTTCTACATCCTCACCAAAAAAGATAGTGTTTTTTCCGCCATCCAACTTCTTTACAATTACTTTTTTCCCGTCTTTGTCATTCCATTCCAAGGTGTTATCCTCATCTCCATCAAAAATCATTACTTTAATGTTTTTATCTAAATACTTATGCATTTCATCCATTTTGAGATTTATTAATTCTTTATGCATCGGCCATTGATTATTTTTGAATTCCTGCATGGCTTTTTCTAATTTTTTCATTACTTCCGCATTTGCATTTATGGCTTCAAGTTCAAGCTTTAAGTCTTCAAGGGCTTTTTTAAGGTTTTCCGAACCGCTATGCATATTCTCTTTTATAATCATCATTTGCTTGTGCATGCTGTCTTTATTGAAATTCTTCATTTTTTCATCCATTTCGATGCGGATTTTTTTAAAATCAACATCCAAATCCGCTTTCATTTCAGCCATTTGCTCAGCAGTAAATCCGGCTTTTTCTTTAATTTGCTTAATAATTTCTTTATATTTTTGATCCGGTAAAACAGAAAATGAAGTATCAATTACTTTCTTGTTGCCTTCGTTATCAACAACCTCCATTTTTACTTTTGCTATTTTATCTTTTTTAATTTCCTGGGCAAAAGAATGAAGAGTAAAAATTGTTCCCAAAACAAAGAATAAGATAATCCGTAAGGTTTTCATAGTTTTATGTTTTAAACTTATTTATAATTTTTTTTACAAAATTAAACTTCAATAGAGTTAAATCATTTAAAATGAGGTTAAAAAAGCTTAAGGAAAGGTTAAAGTTTAATAATCTGAGCAGTTCTTTAGTATTTTTGAGGCTTGATAACTATGACACGGAAAAAATTATCGATTACTATTAGTATAAGCTTTTTGGCATTGATTGGAATTATAGCCCTCCAGTTGCATTGGATTAGAGCTGCTTATGTTCAAAATAAAATTAATTTCGAACAGAATCTAAACAAAGCCCTTAATCAAATTGTTCTTGATTTATCTCATCAGGAAAATATTTTCTTTGATTCTGAGATGAATCAGGTGGTTGAGCTTTACGGAAACGTTCCTAAAATAATAAAATTAAGTAATGATTCGGGAAAGAAATTTATCTGGCAATCGAAAAGCGTGAATGTTAATACAGTCTCGAATGAAAATAAAGCTTTAGAATCAAAGAAAAAAGAATTTCAGCATAAATTGACCAAATTGCCGTTGGAAAGAAAAATTGTAATTCATCAAAAATCAGATAATTATGAATTCGTCCAAGAAGTTCAATTTGATTCGCTCTTAAAAGATTTTGATTCGAAAAAAGAATTCAGATCTTCTGCTTTTGCGCTATTCAAAAAAGACTCACTCTTAAGGAAATATGAAGTTTATATTGATTCGATAAAAAACGTACTCGATGTGAATGTAATCTCAATCGAAAAGAAGAAAAAGGACTTAAATAAAACGATGCATGAGTTGATTTTAAATATAAAATCCGTAACCCGTCCTTTTTCTGAACGCATTCCAACCGATAAACTTCAAAAAAGTATAGAAAAAGCGATTGTTCAGTTTGATTTGCCCAAAATTTATGCCTATGCAATCAAGGCTGTTTCAGCGGATAGTTTTTTATTAAAATCGCCTAATTTTAATGTTTCGGACATAAATAAAATTGATCATGTTCAGTTATTTCCGCACTCGGTTGTTTCTCAATCCGAATTTCTATATCTAAGTTTTCCGGATTCAAATCCAATTTTTAAAAAAATGCTCTGGCCAATCATTCTGGCATTTATATTTACCCTTTTACTTTTTTCCAGTCTATTGATAATAATCAATAACTTATTGCATCATAAGAAGTTATCGGCAATTAAAACTGATTTTATAAATAATATGACGCATGAATTTAAAACGCCAATTGCAACCATTCAATTGGCCAGTGATTCTGTTGTGAACGAAAAAGTACTTCACGATCCGGACCGAATTAATTATTTCATGCGAATGATAAAAAGTGAGAACAAAAGGATGAATTCACTGGTTGAGCGAATCCTGCAGATGGCTCAAATAGAAAAAGCATCTTTTACTTTAATAAAATCAGAAGTAAATATTCACCAGTTAATTGAAGCCGTAGTCGAAAATTCTAAACTTAAAATAGAACAAGTCGAAGGAAATTATAAATTGAAATTATTGGCCGAGACTGATACTTTGATATTGGACGAAATGCATATTACCAGTGTTTTATTCAATTTAATTGAAAATGCAATTAAATACAGAGGCGATAATTTGCTGATTGAGATTTCCACCGCAGTTTCAAATAAGTTTTTCCTGATTTCGATAAAAGACAACGGAAAAGGAATGACAAAAGATACATCTTCTCAAATATTCGATAAATTTTACCGACTTACCGACGGAAATATTCACGAAGTGAAAGGTTATGGTCTGGGACTTTCATACGTGAAAACTATAATCGAAAAACACAGCGGCCGGATTGAAGTTAAAAGTAGAATTGGTGAAGGCAGTAGTTTTGATATTTATTTGCCCCTAAAATCCTAATATTTAAAGAAATGGAAGCTAATCGAATTTTACTTGTTGAGGACGATTTAAGTTTTGGTTCTGTTTTAAAAGCATATCTTGAAATTCATAACTATTTTGTTGTATGGGTAAACGATGGGAACTTAGTTTTAGATACTTATAACAAAGAAAAGTTTGATATCTGCATTTTAGACGTTATGCTTCCGCATATAGACGGATTTCAATTGGGAGAAAAACTGAAAATGATAAATCCGAATATCCCATTTATTTTTTTAACAGCAAAAACTTTGAAAGAAGATGAGCTTAAAGGGTATCGCCTTGGAGCAATGGATTATATAAAAAAACCATTCGATTCTGAGATATTGCTTTTAAAACTTCAGGCGATTTTAAATCGTAATAATTCAAAAAAAACCACTGAAAAGCCTGATTGCTATACGATAGGCATATTTTCACTTAAACCAGATCACAGGCTTTTAACCAATACGCAAAACAATTTTGTTCAGAAACTTAGTCCAAAAGAAACTGAATTGTTACAAATGCTAATCGAATCAAAAGACAATGTATTGTTGCGCGATGAAGCATTGCAAAAAATTTGGGGCGATGATAATTATTTCACCAAAAGAAGTATGGATGTATATATTACAAAGTTGCGCAAATATCTAAAAGAAGATCCCTACATCGAAATATTGAATATTCATGGAAGCGGATTTAGGTTAATCTGGAAATAGTTTTTAACGCAAATTTTCTTGCAGATTCTTCATCCTTTTTTTCAAATAATAATCTTTTTTAACTAAAAACTAAAAAAGGTCATATCAGGCAAAATTGAATTTGCAAAAAAGCAAAATGAATAAAAATTATAGACCCGTCTTTTATTCGCAGGTTTTATTTTACATTTGCACAAATCCAAACTATTCTAAACCATGCGAAACTTATTTTTTCTTTTTGCTTCAATTCTATTCCTAAACATTGAAGTATTAGCTCAAACAAAGCTGTTAACTGTTGCAGAATCATCAGAATATACGCTTACTTCTACTCATCAAAATGTATTGGATTTTATCCAAAAACTTGATAAAAATAATCCTCATATCCACATTAAAACCATAGGAAATACTACCGAAGGCAGAACGATTCCGATGGTAATTCTGGCCAATCCAATGATTGACTCACCGCAAAAACTCAAGAATGATTCAAGATTGATTGTATACATTCAGGCAAACATCCATGCAGGCGAAGTTGAAGGAAAGGAAGCTGCTCAAGCGCTTGCACGTGATCTACTTAAAAATCCACAAAGTGATTATTTTAAAAATCTGATAATCCTGATTGTACCAAACTTAAATGCCGATGGGAACGATAAAATCAGCCCCGAAAACAGAACCAATCAAAATGGGCCAAAAGCCGTTGGACTCAGGCATAACGGGCAGTTTTTAGATATCAATCGCGACGCCATGAAGCTTGAAACACCTGAATTGCAGGCAGTAGTCAGTCAAATATTCAATGCGTGGGATCCGGCAATTGTGGTCGATATGCATACTACCAATGGCTCTTATCATGTTGAACCAGTTACATTTACCTGGCAAATGAACCCTAACGGAAATCGCAATTTAATCAATTATATGCGCGATAATATGATGCCATCTGTTTCGCAAACATTAAAAGAAAAGTACCAAACGCTCAATTGTTTCTATGGCGAATTTATCGATAGAGCTGATTATTCCAAAGGCTGGATATCTTATGCCGCTGAAACCAGATATATGACAAATTATGTTGGTGTTAGAAACAGATTGGCTATTTTAAACGAAAATTATGTGTATGCGGATTATAAATCAAGAGTTATTGGCAGCTATAATTTGTTGCTTTCAATATTGGATTATGCCGTTTTAAATAAAACTGAAATTAAAAATTTGATTGCTGAGGCCGACGATCAAAGTTTAAACAGAAAAACCATTCTTCATGCCGACTCTTTTGCCCTGACCTACAAAGGTAAACCAACTCCACAACAGGAAACAATCATGTCCTATGAGACCGAATTCTATCAGGATGAAAACGGAAGAACGAGAATGAGAAAAACAGATAAACAAGTAAATGTTACTGTTCCTTACATTGCTGATTATTATCCTGTTAAGCAAATTGCAATGCCCTATGCTTATTTATTGGAATATCCGGATAAAGCCATTCTTAAGCTATTAAAACTTCATGGCATAGAAGTTGCTCAGTTGAAAGAGACTAAAACTTTTGACGTTGAATCTTACAAGATTAAAAACCTGAAACCGGATAATCGATTGAACCAGGGACATTATCTGAATACGATAGAAGGTGAGTATCAAAAGATGCTAAAAGAATTTCCTCAAGGTACTTATTACGTAAAAACGAATCAAAAACTGGGTAATCTTGCGGCCTATTTATTAGAAGCTGAATCAGACGATGGATTATTGAAATGGAATTTCTTTGATAGGTATTTGGTTCCACAATGGGGAAATTATTATTTTCCTTATCCAATTTATCGCTTACTGCAAACGACAGAATTCTAGCTTTTTGGCTGTTTTGTCTAAGGTATTAAATTAAGAAGCTTTTCAGGGATTAATCTTTCCTGAAAACCTGTTCTACCCCGTTTATTTGTTTTATCTTCTCGATGAGCAATTCAAGATGCTCAACATTGTGGACAAAAACTTTAATTTGTCCTGTAAAAAGTCCATTGGCGGAGTTAAATTTAGAATTGATGATATTAATTCGTAACTCATTAGAAACTACTTGGGTAACTTTATTTAGCAATCCAACGGTATCGGCGCCCTTAATATTTATTGTGCTTATAAAGTTTAATTTATGATTTTGCGCTTTCCATTGAGCTTCAATTAAGCGATAAGGAAAACGCTTTTTCATATCTGAAGCATTGGAGCAGTTTTTTCTATGAATTGTAATGCCTTTGGTTACAGTCACAAAACCGAAAATAGAATCGCCTGGAATTGGATTGCAGCATTTGGCAAATTTAAAATTAATGTGGTCTATCTGGTCAATGATAAGAATCTCCGAACTGCTTTTATCTAATTTTTGTTCGAGTTGCGAATCGGTTGATTTTTCTTCGATTACCGGAATTTTTACATCAACCGGCTCTTCGTTTTTAGATTGGCTGATTATAATTTTCTTAATATCAAGAGGATCTATCTTTTCTAGAGAAACATTTAGGAATAAATCGTGAATATGTTTAAATTTAAAATGATCTACTAATTTAATTATCACCTCCTGGTTTAAATCCATTTTCCAATTT
>JAZDJM010000156.1:0-13113 GCA_043804305.1 Bacteroidota bacterium | reverse complement strand
GTACAAAAATAAATAAGACGGTGAAAAATTTGTGCATCCCAACCCAATGATTACTGAACGTAGCAAGCGATATAACCATAATGCTGTAAGAAGAACCAATGCCGAAAATAAAAACAAATTAATTCCTGAATACTGATATAGAATCAAGAGAGGAAATAGTAGTATTCCTTCGGTAATATAAAAAACATAATGATCGAGAATATAGCGCGAACTAACGGCAGAAGTTTTAAATAAAAGCCCGCTAAACCAGATTGTTAATATCTTGCCGAGCTGAAATAGGAAAATCAACCCATAAACAAGCAAAAAACCTTTAAAATAGGTGGGCGAAATTGTTCCCGGGACATAATCATTGAGAAGCGTAAAAGCAAAAAATGACAAGTTGAAAATATTTAAAAACATCAATAATAGCGGAAATCCCTGAAACAATAAACTGCCTTCGCGTTGAATTTGCTTGATGTGTTTTAAATCGAAAGCATTTCTTAAAATATGCTGCAAACGCAAAAAGTATGATTTTTTGGTAAAAACCACCGCCAAAACCCAAAACAATATGCTTAAATGAACCCAGATTGGTGTTGAAAATGTTTCAGGACGAGCTACTTCTTTTATTTTTGTCTGGCCTTTTTCAATAAAAAGCCGGCCTATCGGAACATCAAAATCTCGCTGAATAAATTGTCCTTCAATATGCAAGGAATCAACGGCATCAAAATTTGGATCAAGATAAATATCTTCTTTTTTATGATCGAGGTAAACAGGCTGTAATGTATCAACAACAGCTTCAAAAGAAAATGTTTTTGACGCTATAAAATTTATATACGCTTGATTTTGCTCCATGGTGCGCAAAAATACGGATTGTTTGGCATAAAAAAACCCGAAGATTTACATATTCGGGTTTTTATTTAATCTCTTTATTCTACTGATAGCGTATGATTATACCAAACAGGGTTTAGAATTTAACGGATAATCCGGCACCAAACATTTCTTTAAATTGTGTTCTTGGTCCCAAAGGAATTCCGTTTTCGTTGCTAATGATGATATTGTGGTCGTATATCAGGTCTGCCGAAAATTTAGCTGAAATGAATTTATTGACTTTTAAATTTAATTCCCCCGTCCAGTTAACAATAATGTTTTGTGGATTTTTTAAATAATCAAAAAATAACTCAAGTTTGGTGTCGAAAACAATATTTTTTGCAATTTCTTTTTTATAATGCATTTTAACGGCTGCTCCAAATTGAGTCCGCACTTTTTGGCCGGCTTCATTACCGAAAACACCTATTTCAGATAAATATTCATCTGAAATAATAACCCATTGTATGGTTGCAGGCGCAACAAACACGGATAGGTATTTATTTGGCTTATAATCAATTCCGGGGCCAATTCCGGAATAAAGCGGAGCGGCAAATTTAGAAATATAATTAGCTGTATTTGGATAATTAAAGCCTTTGGTAAATTGAGATTTGAGACTGAACAAGACACCAAAATAAGCTTTACTGCTGAGCGTATATCCAAATTTACTTGCAAAATCAATTTTATCACTGGTTTTTCTTAAATCGCCGTCTAAACTTTGATTTCCGTATGACAATACAAGTTTATTGTCCCACGTTTTTTTTCCTTTTGCATAATTGAAATCATAATTAATACCAAATACCGCAGCATACGAATTTATACCGCCTGCCGCCCAATTGCGAAAACTTACCTGATTTAACTGAATAGAAAATTCACCTTCTTTTATCCAATAAGTAGTGTCTTTTTCGGTCGACAATTCGGTGGAAACATTATTAAATTGTTTTTGAAATTCAGTAGTGTTTTTCCAATAAGTACTGTCTTCTTGTGCGTATAAATTTAATCCGATTACTACTGCACATACTAAAGTTATTGATTTTTGCATGCTTTTAAATTTTATCACCTGTAAAGATAAAAGAAATCAACAAATTAGAAAGTCTGATTTATCAATTAAATACTTCTATAAAATTGCATGGCTTTTTCGGCAAGTTTTTGCTGGTTGAAATGAACATGAACCAAACGCGACGCCTTATTTCCCAGATTAACGATTCTTTGTTTTTCGGCTAGTAAATAATCTAAACCACTCAAAAATTCATCGGCAGTATTAGCAATTACAACTTCTTGTTGATGTTCAGCAGGGTTCCCTTCTAAACCTAAAGAGGTTGTAATAACAGCTTTTCCGAAAGCCATTGCCTCAATAATCTTTATTCTGATTCCGCTTCCTGAAAATAAGGGAATAATTAAAATGCTGTGTGCCTTGATAAAATCTTTGGCATGCTCAATTTCGCCGAGAAACACTAAATTTTTAGCTTTTAGCAATTTCATTTGCTTGGATGGATTTCTTCCGGCTAAATAGAATTTCAAATGGGGGTATTTTAAGTTTATTTCAGGCCAAACGTGTTTGAAAAACCAAAGCAAACCTTCTTGATTTGGTAACCAATCCAATGCGCCGATATAAAACAAATCGGGTTCGTTGTTATGATAGTCCGAAAAATATTCAAAATCTATTCCGGCAGAAACTGTACAAATGTTTTGCTTCGGAACTTGATTTTCAAACCATTCTTTATCCTTGTTGCTGATTGCCATGATTCCGTTGCATTTTGACACTAAATCTTTTTCAAAATTTAATAAGCGCCCGGATAGGTTTTTGAAATACCATTTTTTAATAAAATGCATACGGGTGGAAGCTCTCTGCCAAATTTCAAATTCGAGATTATGAGCACGATAAATAATTTTTGCCTTGCTGAATTTTCGAATTAAAGGAACATAATAGCCTAAATACAATCCTTCAAGTTGAACAATATCAAACTGTTGATTAACAAGAAGTTCGTGCAATTTTGATTGATAATTCCCGGAGATAAATCGATCGATTGTATAAGGTTTTGATGAAAAAAGCAGGTTTTTAATGGCGCCAAGAGCCTTAATTTTTGCCGGAACATTTACGGCTACTAGGTCGATTTTGGAAGTAATTTCTTCGGGAATATTTTGTGTCGGAAAATAATGTTTGGCTGTATTCATGGCCAAAATACAGACCGAATGATTAAGTTTTGACAATGCCAAACTTAAATTTAATACCGCTATCGAACCGCCGTCGATTGGTGGATACGGTATTTTATTCGTTAGAACAAGAATGCGCATTGTTTTAGATTTGTTGCCGGTTTACTATTTCTCCCTGAAGATAAACGGCCTCAATATTTCTTTCGTCGCCCAACATCATCAAAACAAACAACAGCTCATCGATGCTTTTTGAAATTTTGAGGCGCTCTTTCATTAATTCAGTAGCCGATGGTTCAATTACCACAAAATCGGCTTCTTTACCGGTTTCAAAATTGCCAATATAAGTATCCTGATTCAATGCTTTTGCCCCGCCAAGGCTCAGTAAATAAAATGCATCTCGAGCAGTAAATTTGATATTTTGCAATGCTGCTACTTTATAGGCCTCGGCAGCGGTTTTTAACATGGAGAAACCAGTGCCGGCACCAACATCGCTGCCTAAAGCCAAAGGAATTTTATACTCACGGCATTTTTGCATATTAAAAAGCCCGGAGCCCAAAAACAAATTTGATGTCGGGCAGTGAACTATCGACGTTTGTGTTTCAGCAATTCGTTTCCATTCTTCTTCTTCAAGATAAATCGCATGCGCCATTAAGCTTCCTTTTCCCAGAAACCCATATTTATCATAAACATCAAGATAATTTTTGGCCTCAGGAAAAAGGTTTTTAACACTATCCACTTCATCCATATTTTCAGAAACATGGGTTTGAACTGCTATTGAGGAATTATTATTTTTTAATTTTTGAATTGCATTTAATTGATTTTCAGTAGATGTAATTGCAAAACGAGGGGTAAGCAAATAATCCATGCGGCCATTGCCGTGGTACTTATCGATTAAAAGTTGATTTTCTTCATAGGTCGATGCTGTTTTATCGCAAAGCGATTCGGGCGCATTTCGGTCCATACTGGTTTTTCCGGCTAGAATACGCATATTTAATTTTAATGCTTCTTCGAATAAAATGGAAGTTGCGGAAACATGCCTGCTAGGAAAAATCGCAGCTGTTGTGGTTCCGTTTAACAGCAATTGATTCAGAAAAAACCGGATGGACGTCCTGGCAAATTCTTCATTCGAGAATTTTTCTTCCAAAGGAAAAACATAGGATTGCAGCCAATCGAGCAGTTTCTTGCCGTAAGAAGCGATGGCTTGTGTCTGAACAGCATGAACATGCCCGTCGATAAATCCCGGAAAAATTAATTTACCGCTATAATCAAGAATTGTTGTGTTTTTGTCAAGTTGAGGAATAATTTCAAGTTCGGGGCCAATTTTTTTTACTTTTCCATTTTCAATCCAAAGTATTCCTTTCGGAATATAAATCATTTCTTTTTCACTTAGAAAATGAAGAAAATCAGCTTTTAAGGCAAGCTTGTTCTTTTGGTTCATATCATTCATTAAGGTGCATATAAAAATACAATAAAAATGATTGAAAAAAGAAATTTTTTAATGATGGTTGTTTGCAGTTTAAAATCCGAAAGGTTTTAATTGGATTTCTGCCTCGCAGCTTTTTTCAATTTGTAAAAAGATTTATCGGCAATATAAAGTACCTTGCTCACTTTGGCATAAATAGTATTGTTTAAATCGATAAAATCGACTTCCAATATGATATCTATTTCATTTTTTTCAGCAACGTCCATTTTTATTTGCTGCAAAAGTTCATCGTTAATTAAAAAACGTGCATATAAGGTTTTATTCCCCGGCCTAAGAAAACGGATAGTGGCAGATTTATCCCAGACTACATACGATTTACCCAATAATTCAATCAGTTGAATCATAAATATCGGATCGGCTGAGGCATATATACTTCCGCCAAAAATAGTTCCTACATAATTTCGTGTGCGCCAAAAAAGCGGGAGTTTAATTTGTACTTCCTTGCTGTCGTCTGACAGAAAAATGGCTCTTGCGCCCGTTCCCCAATAAGGCGGAAAAAGATTTAACAAATTTCGCTTAATGCGCGATTTTAAGTTTTCAGTTTTAGTGGTTGGTAGCTTTTTTCGAGACATTTTTTATAATGGATAATTGATAATTGATAATGGATAATGGATAATGGATAATGGATAATGGATAATGGATAATGGATAATTTGAATTTGTACATAAACCTAGAAATTTTGGTTTCCAATAATCGTTTTTGATTAAAAGGGTTCAACAACATCGATAAGTTTGTAGACCAAATCGCCGCGCCTTACCAATTCTTTGGTTTTAAATGAAACGGCATTCCCTTTTTCTGCTTTTTTAACCGGATGCAAATCCAGTCTTATTTCTTCAATCACATCTTCGTAAACACCGGTAGTCGGACCAACGATGTTTATTTCGTCGCCTACCGCCAATTCATTGGTTTCTATTTGCAATTCAGCCACGTTTAAATTACCGAAATAGTTGGTAATTTTTCCAAGAAATACTTTTTTTCGGGTGGCATGTGAACCGTATCTTTCGGCCCATTCGCCTGTTGTCCTTCCCAAATAATAGCCATCCCAAAAACCTCTGTTATAAACACTTTCGAGCTCTTTGGTCCATTTATCAATATTTTCTTTGGTAAATTCATTCTTAAAATAAGCATCGGCAGCCTGACGATAAACACGGCTGACTTTTTTTACATATTCTGGCGATCGCCCGCGGCCTTCAATTTTTAATACCCGTACTCCGGCAAGCAGAATTTTATCTAAAAAATCGAGTGTTTTCAAATCTTTTGGCGACATGATGTATTCATTATCGATATGCATTTCCAATCCGCTGTCGCGATCTTTAACATCATATCCACGGCGGCATGGCTGCAAACATGCGCCTCTGTTGGCCGATGAATTCATTAAATCCAAACTCAAATAGCATTTTCCGGAAACGGCCATACAAAGTGCTCCGTGAGCAAAAACTTCAATCTGTACCAGATTTCCTGATGGCCCTTTGATTTGTTCTTTTTCAATGGTATCGGTAATTGCTTTAACCTGATTCAGGTTTAATTCGCGAGCGGTAACCATGACATCGGCAAATATCGAGTAAAATTTAACGGCTTCAATATTGGTAATATTGGCCTGAGTCGACATATGAATTTCCATTTTTTTCGAAAAAGCATAATGGATTACCGATTGGTCTGATGCAATGATGGCTGTAATTCCATTCGCTTTGGCCGCATCGATAATGGCTTTCATTTCGTCGAGTTCTTTATCGTAAATTACCGTATTTAAAGTGATGTATGAACGGATATTGTTTTGTTTGCAAATAGCGGCAATTTTTGTTAAATCTTCGATGCTGAAGTTTTTTGATGATTTAGACCGCATATTTAATTTTCCAATACCGAAATAAACGGAATTTGCACCTCCCTGAATGGCCGCCATCAATGATTCGTAAGAACCAACAGGCGACATAATTTCGATATCCTGTGCAGTTTTAAGTGTCATTTAAATTTTTTCGGCAAAAATACACTTAATTTCATGCATTTTAGCTCAATATGCAGGCCAAGCAAACGGAAAATTCCAATTAAATTGTAAAAAAAGCATGAAAACAATTCAAAATCCGCATCTTTGTAAAAAAAGCTTTTGAATTTTTTAGCACATCTCTATTTGGCCGGAAAGGATGAAGGATTAATCCTGGGCAATTTTATTGCGGATATGGTAAAGGGGAAATCTTATGAATTATTCCCGCAATCCATTCAAAATGGAATTTTAATGCATCGGCAAATTGATAATTTTACCGATAATCATCCTGTATTTTTAAAAACAAAACATCTTATCAATAATGACCACGGACGCTATTCAGGTGTGGTTACCGATATGTTTTACGATCATTTTTTAGCCAAAGAATGGGCAAGCTTTTCAAGCGAAGCATTGGATAAATTTGTGTGCAGAAATTATAGACTTCTAATTCGTAATTATCGAATCTTACCTCAAAGAGCGCGTTTTTTACTTCCATTTATGATTAGGCAAAACTGGCTGGTGAATTATGCAAATTTTCCGGCGCTTGCTTTAATTTTTGAAAGAATGGACAGGCGGACAAATTACAAATCGGGTATGAAAACCAGTGTAGAAACGCTTCAAAAATATTATCCTGAAATAAAAAACGATTTTATCGAATTTATGCCTGAAATAAAAGGCTTTGCATCAAAATTTACCTCATAATTGTAATTTTCACTTTTTTATTTTGCACATTTGAAAAGAAAAGCTTTAAAATATTCTTTTCATCCGCGCCACTTGGTTCTGTATCTTTCAGATAATCTGATAGTAAAATTTTAAGAATCTGATTTGTTAGGTGAAATATTAAGATTAGCTCATTATTAAGCTTCTGCATTATTTTTTATTTATCTTAGTGCTTCTTATTGATTATTAACCAAATCAAACGATATGCGCATCAATTTATTCACCACTGGCATCTTATTTGTCTTTATTTTCTTTGTTTTAGTTATTCCGCTAACTGCAAAAGAGAAGATAAAGATTGGAGTTTTAATCACTCAGGGTGAGGAAGACTTTTCTGATAAAGCAAAAAAAACGGTTTTGTTTTTAAACAAGGAGTTTCCGAAAGATAGTTTCGAGCTCAAACAAATTTCTTTCTTCAATTTGATTGATGAGGTTAAGAAGAAATCCATTGATATTGTGATTTGTAACCCTTCCAATTATGTTTTACTGAAAGAGAAATACAATGCCAATGCCCTTGCTACAATCGAAAACTACTACAACAATAATGCTTACGATGCATACGGGCGTGTGATTTTTACGCTCAAAGGAAACCAATATATCAATAAGCTGTCTGATTTAAAGGATAAAGTGCTGATTATTAGTGATCGTATAAACCTGAATGGCGGGATTCTGATTAATGATTTATTGTATAACAATGGCCTGAATCTGATTAGAGATTCCAGAACTGTAATTTTTTCTGCTTATTATGACGAAGTAATTAATTCGGTTTTAAACGGACAGGCAGATGTTGGAATAATCAGAACCGGCGTATTGGAAATGTTGGCTAATAAAGGCGTAATTAATCTCGAAGAAATTGAAGTGATTCATCCAATAAATCACGAAAATCATCCTTTTTTATGCAGTACCGATTTAATTCCAGAATGGCCAATAGTAAAGCTGGCTCATTTTTCGGATGAAAAAGCCAAGCTTATAGCTCAAAAACTATATACCTTTAATTTCTTAACCTATTATAAAGAAAACACCGAAGATAAATTCGGCTGGACACTTCCAAAAGATTATTCATTGGTGGCACAAAAACTTAAAACCATTAATGCGCCACCCTTTGATCAGTATGACCATTCTCTAAAAAATTTAATAAAGTCGGATTATAATTTTTTCTTTTTGATTTTTACACTCATCATCGTTTTGGTTCTGTTTGTTGTTTTTGCCCGCTTTATTTTATACAATTTAAAATCAGGAGAAAAAGACGATAAAAATTCTGCAATACCAGAAAGTGCAGCTTCAATTTCAGGTGTTTTTGACTTAAAGAATGGTTTTGCAGCCCAATGCGCTAAAAAAGAATTTGAAATCAGCAGCATTAAATCCTCAAAATATTTTCTTTACACATTTATAATTGCCCTAATCTACTATCTATCAATAAAAATGGGATTTGTATTCTCCATTAGCAATAGTGGAAATACGGCAATTTGGTTTGCTTCAGGAATAGGGTTTCTTGCCGTTTATATCTTTGGGTATAAAATATGGCCGGCCATACTTATTGGAGCATCTTTCATAAATTTTAATTTTTTAATTTTAAATGACTTTGGGTTTACAGAATTTAGTCAAATGGCACTTGCTGCAAGTAATGGGTTAAACAATACCATTTCAGCTGTTTTGGGTGTTTATTTGATTAGAAGGCTTTTTGGGGAAACGCCTTTGTTTTCAACAATACGATTAACTACGCTTTTTATTGTAACAGCACTTTTTGTTTCATTATTTTCAGCTTCTTTGGGCTCATTTACTTTTGCTCTTTATGGCAAAAACCCAAACTTTTATTCAACATTACTCACGTGGTGGTTAAGCGATGCAGCAGGCTTAATAATGATTGTACCTTTAGTATTAAGCTGGAAAAAGCCAGAATATTCATTTACAAAACTAAAGAATTTGGGACTTTTGGCTAGCTTTATTTTCTTATTGGTCTTCGTCGGGATATTTATTTTCCATATTGGTTACCATATTGCCTACCTTTTTTTGCCCTTTTTTATTTACTTTACCTATCGCTTTGGTCGGTTTTTTAGTCTTTTTATGGCCTTTGTACTTGGTTTAGTTTCGGTAGCCGTAGTCATTTATCTGCACAATTATTGGCTCTGGAATACTTCAGATGAAGGATTATTTTATGTGCGCTTATTTTTGCTTATCCTGTTATTAACCATACTGCTTGTGGCAGCAGTAATCGACGAGCAAAATGCTTTGGATGAGCGAATGCGGATTTATAAGAAGATAATCGACAGCTCTAACAATGGAATAGTTGTTTACGATCCACAGGGCTATTATTTAGAGCAAAATCCTGCTCATGAGCAGCTTACAGGATTTACAAAAGATGAGCTGAAGGGAAAAACACCAGCGATTCATTTGGGTGAGGAGGCATTTGATATTATTTCAAAAGATTTATCCGAGAAACGAATGTCGGTAGGAGAATGGAATAGTACTACTAAAAACGGAATAATTCCAATTGAAATATCCGCATTTAGTATTTTTAATGAGGATAATCAAATTATATGCCATGCAGCTATTGAGCGTGATATCAGTGAACGTAAACGTGCCGAAAATTTAATCAAAAAAAGCGAAGCTGAAGCCTGGAGTTTATTTGAATATGCGGCAATTCCAATAATGATTGAAGATTTTAGCGAAATCAAAAAGTATATCGACAAACTTAAAGCGGCAGGCCTTACCGATTGGGAATCTTATTTTGAACAAAACCCCACAGAGATTAAAAAACTTGCCCAAATGGTAAAAGTTGTGGATATTAATACACGAATGATAGCGTTTTATGGTGAAGAAAGTAAAGATCAATTAATAAATAATATTGCCGGTTTTTTTAATGAGGAATCGTATCGTGTTTTTAAAGAAGAAATTATCGCTCTGGCAGAAGGAAGTCTTTCTTTTTCATCAGTAATACCCATTGTTACTTTAAATCGAGAAGTTCTCCATTTAATTATAAGTGTTTCAATACCGCCAATCTATAGTGCAAATTTCGAAAGAGTTCTTGTTTCGTTTGTTGATATAACTGAAACAAAGAAAAATCAAAAAACCCAACAAATACTGCTTAACATTTCAAACGCAGCCAATAAAGCTAAAAACATTGAAGATACACTGTTTGCAATACAAAGCGAACTGGAAGGTTTATTAGACATTTCAAACTTCTTTTTGGCCGTTTACAGTGAAGAGAAAGATGAGTTAAGTTTTCCTTTTATTAAGGATGAAAAATATTTTGCATCACATCAGGCAGATTGTAAATCCTTGACTTATTTTGTGATTAAACAGAAAAAATTGCTGCTTTTAAGTGATAAGGATATAATGGAACTTACAAATAAGGGAAATATTGAAGCCAGCGGTGCTCCGGCAAAAATATCCTTAGCTGTTCCTATAAAAATCAAAGGCACTGTTAAAGGCGCATTTGTAATTCAAAACTATACCACTCCGTTTGCATTAGCTGAATCAGAAATGGAAACCTTCGAATTTATTGCCAATCAAATAGCCTTAACTATCGAAAGAAAACAGGCTGAAGAAGAAATACTGCAGGCGCTTGAAAGGGCTCGCGAAAGCGACAGAATTAAATCTGCCTTCTTAGCGAGTATGAGCCACGAATTACGAACGCCACTGAATGCCATTATCGGTTTTTCTGATTTGATTGATGAGGATTTTCCACATGAACAATTGCTTCAAATTACTGAAATGATTAACAAAAGCGGGAAAAACCTATTAGAAATTGTTGATAGTATTTTTGAAGTTACTTTGCTTGGTGAAGGTAATCAGGAATTAAACTGTCAGCCTCATGTTTTTTCAGAAATGATGAACGATATCAACCAAACGGTATTAACGCGTCAGAACCTTTTAAACAAATCGGGAGTGAATGTTATAATAGAACATCATATAAGCCCGATTAAAGAAATCATCACCGACCGAGAAAAGTTTAAGCATATTTTCTTAAATTTGTTAAGCAATGCATTAAAATTTACTTATTCCGGCAGCATAAAATATGGATTAGAGGACATTGATGCTGAAGGCAATTTACATTTTTATGTTTCGGATACAGGAATCGGTATTCCGAAAGAAAAACAGGAAATTATCTTTGAGCGCTTTAGAATGGCTGATGATACACATAACAGAAAACATGAAGGTATGGGAATAGGTTTATTTGTTTGCAGAAAATTAATTGCATTGTTTGGCGGAGAAATATATGTAGAATCTGAAGAGAATTTAGGATCTCGCTTTAGTTTTTATTTACCTTTACAGATTAATAAATAATATTGGAATGATTTCGAATAAGTTAAGCGGAAAATTAGCCTTAATCGTTGAAGACGACCCCGTTAGTAATGAATTACTGAATTACCTCTTAAAAAAAGTGGAAATGAAAACACTTCGTGCATTGAGTGGTTCAGAGGCAATGAAACTTTTTATCGATAATCCTGATATTGATATCGTTTTAATGGATATCAAAATGCCCGATCTCAACGGATTTGAAGTTACAAAACTAATGAAAAAGATTCGGCCGAATATCCCGATTATTGCACAAACCGCTTATGCTTTATCCGGCGACAGACAAAGAGCACTTGCCGAAGGATGCGATGAATACATTAAAAAACCAATCAAAAAAGAAGTGCTTTTTGAGTTGATGGAGAAGTTTTTTTGATTTTTAGGGGTACTTTTTTTACTGCAAAGCCCGCGTCCATCGCCCGGCGGATACGCAATAGAACGCAAAGTTTATAGTGATATATATTTCTTTTTGCCACCAAAGCTCAAAAGCACGAATAATCACAAAAAAACATCATTTAGTGCATTTTGGTGGATTAGGGAATTCATAGTGGCTTTTTTTACGACAAAGCCCACAATGTTTTGCACAATGGAACGCAAAGTATAAAGCCGGATGATTCACGCATGTAAGATTTTCAACCGTGATTATTTTCAACGAACATGCTCGTTATAATTTTGATAGGCATTACCATTTTTGATTCATTATCTCATTCCTTTTGGTGTTGAATTCTTTTTCAGAAATGAGGCCTTCTTTTTTCAATTGTTCCAGTTTTCGGAGTTTTTCGTCAAAAGAAATGCTTGTTTTGCCATCAACCTCATCCAGGTCAATTACTCCGGCAGTTATCATGTCATCGTTTTTATTGTATTTAAGTAAACTGTAAACATATGATCCGCCAATAACAAATACAATCAATAACCAAAACACCATAAAACCCATGCCAATGGCAGAACCTTCTGAGGCCAAGACCGCAAAAAACACGATTCCGAAAATGGCAAAAAATGCAGTCACAATAATACCCACAACTAAATTTGCTTTGGTGGGCTTAATAAATGCTCTTTGTTTCATATGTTTATAATTTGTTTTTTAATGGTCATATGGAACTCGCCAACTAGTCATTCTCCTTTGTGTGAGGCAATCTCTCATGGCTCGTTTCATTTATATTAGCTTTATAATTCACTCATCAAATTTGTATTATTTATGCCCAAAATAAAATAAGGGTTTGGAGAATCCTTTCTTTTCATAATTATCCAATAGGGTTTATCCATAATGAATTTCCGGGGTTTTTCATCATCGAATTGAATAGATTTTGCCAGTACAATAACAGCCTCATTTTCAACTCTTGCTCCTTTTTCGTCCATATCGAATTTAATATTTTCAAACATTTTCTGAATTTGATAGCTTTCAAATCTTTTATTGAGCAAACTTTTGTATATGAGCTCATTATATTCGCGAAAATGGCTCAGGCTGATTGAGGGCACTGAAAAGACATCGCTTGATTTTATTGTACTCAATTCCTTTTTGCCGTATTCATTAATTTCGTTAATTAATTTTTGAAGAAAATTTCGCGGATATCCTTTTGCTAATATCATTTGGTCGTTATTGTCTTTTAAAACCAAGGAAATGATAAACTTATCATCGCTTTCG
>JAZDJM010000155.1:0-4569 GCA_043804305.1 Bacteroidota bacterium | reverse complement strand
GGTTTTGTTATATAATCATCGCAACCTGCTTTTTGCGCAAGATTTTTTTCAATTTCAGCAGCGAAAACAGTTTGTGCAATGATGGGTATATTTGGAGCATATTTTTTTATTTCTTTGGTAGCTTCATAACCACCTAATACGGGCATTTTAATATCCATGATAATTAAATCGACAGGCTCTTTTGAGAGAAAAATATCAATCGCTTCAACTCCATTTTTTGCCCAGTATATTTTGTTCTTCCAGGGTTTAAGATACATTTTGAGTAATTCGAAGCTATCGTAATCATCTTCGGCAATTAAAATGTTTTTTTCATAAAGAACAGCTAAATCAACTTTGGTTTTTGTTTCAATTTGTTCAACTGGAATACGCTCTTCTTTTGGATGTGTAAAGTAAAACGTTGATCCTTTACCAAGATCTGAATCTACGCTAATTTTTCCGCCCAAATTCTCGCACAATGTGGCAGCAATGGAAAGGCCAATACCAACGCCTTCATATTCGCGTGTATGGGTATCATCCAATTGTCGGAACCTTTCAAAGATATATTTTTGTTTATCGGCCGGAATTCCGATTCCGGTATCTTTAACATAAAACTTAAATTCTGATTCCAAAATCTCAAAACCAACTTCTATATGGCCAACTTTGGTATATTTTAATGCATTTTTGAGCAGTTGGATATAAATTTGCTTAAACCGTTTATTGTCGGTAACTATTTGAATATCTTTATCCAGAGGATTTATTCTAAAGATTAAATTCAAATTATTCTTTTTCAGTTTTGTTTTCTCTCGTAATATATATTCCTGAATTTCATCCAATAAGGCATGAATATTATAAGGTTCTTTATGCAAAACCAGATTTCCTTCTTCGAGCATACTCAGATCAAAAATATCATTGATTATTTCGAGTAAATGATTTCCGCTGGAAAATATCATTTTGGCTAATGATATGATTTCATCCTTCTCCATAGTCATATCAATTAAATCGGAAAAGCCGATTACTGCATTTAGTGGAGTTCTTAATTCATGAGAGATAGTGGAAAGAAATGTGGATTTTAGCCGATCAGACTCCTGAGCTTCAACAAGTGCTTTTTGAAGTTTAAGATCAATAATTTTTCTTTGTTCAATATCGCGCAAAGCAACAGCGCGCAGTTCTTCACCTTTATAGATAATGTTTCTGCCTACAATTTCAAACCAGGCAGTTTCACCGTTTTTTTTCTTTAGCCTTAACTCATAAGGCGCTGTGGTTTTTGTATTTATACCAGCCTGAGCAAAGGGTTTTGATTCTTCTGCAACAAAAAGATCAACAATGTTTTTGCCTATTATTTCCTCCCGGCTATAGTGTGTCAGTTTTTCTAAGCTGGGATTAACTTCAACGGCAATTCCATCTTTATGAATCAGAATTCCTTCGAGGGTAAGTTCCGAAAGCATTTTATAGCGTGTGTCACTTTCGATTAAATCGTTCTTCGATTTTATTTTTTCGCTAATATCAAAAGCCATTGCAGAAATCCCTATGACCAAGCCTTCTGAGTTTATAAGCGGAGTGTTATACCATTCGCATATAATTATATCCTTATTTTTACGAAAGTTTTTATTTGTATTTCGTGTTCCTCCCTTTCGTTCAAATAAAGAAATGATGATTTTATGCAAAGCTTCCTTTTCAGATTCAGGAATGATCAAATCAAAAATACTTTTGCCAATTGCTTCATTCTTCGAATATCCAAACACAGTTTCAGCAGATTTATTCCAAGCGGTAACACTAAGGTTTAAATCAAAATCGATTACGGCCATTGGTGCATTCTCGAGAAAAAAATCTAGTTTTTGAAGATTCAAACTCCTATTATCTCTATCACTTTCAGTATCTTTCAATAGAGTCTGGAGTCGTTTGTTTTCAATAATTAGCCTATTAATATCGGGAAAATTATCCATACAATTTAATAGTTGATGTGGTTTTTTATTAAAGAGTTCTTTGGTTATCTTTTTACAATTGCTCAAAGATAAAAAAAATTAAACTCGATTACAATCTCTGGAAAAGTCTAAATTCTAATTTTTCTGCATAACTATTTGCAGCTATCAGCCATCTGTATATTATTGATGTGCTGTTCGGTTTATAATTTCTTCCTGTAACTCTTCAGTCAATTCAGTAAAATAATCGCTATATCCGGCCACTCTTACAATTAAATTCCGGTAATTTTCAGGATTCAATTTTGCTTTGCGCAGTGTTTCGGCATCCACAACATTAAACTGAATATGATGGCCGTTTAGCCGAAAATAGGTACGTATTAAGTTTTTAACCTGCTCCCTTCCGCTTTCCTCTTCCATAATCTGAGGTGTAAATTTTTGATTAAGTAAAGTGCCGCCGGTTTTAAGATGATTTATTTTAGATGCTGATTTTAATACCGCTGTCGGCCCTTTTCTATCAGCGCCCTGAACCGGTGAAATTCCTTCGGAAAGCGGTTTGCCGGCTTTTCGTCCATCGGGCAAAGCTCCAATTTTACTTCCAAAATAAACATGTGAAGTTGTTGGGAGCAGATTGATGCGAAAAACGCCGCCTTTTTCATTTGGCCGGCCATCAACGGCGTTTAAAAACAATTCAAAAACCTGAACAGCAATTTCATCTGCAAAATCATCATCATTCCCGTATTTTGGAGTTTCTTCCACCAAACTTTTTCTAAACAGTTCATTTTCAGTATAATTTGAGTTTAAAGCATCTATAAAACCATTTAACGTAATTTTCGGATTTTCAAAAACATGATATTTTATTGCGCTCAGCGAATCGGTAATGCTTCCCAGTCCAACACCCTGAATATAACTGGTATTGTAACGGGCGCCACCGGCATTGTAATCTTTGGCATTTGATATGCAATCTTCAATAAATACAGACAAAAATGGTGCAGGCAATTCATTGGCATACAGTCTATCGATTAGCATATTGCCTTTTATTTTAATGTTGATAAAAAAGTTCAATTGTTTTTGAAACAACTTCAGTAAATCATTAAAAGAATTTACATGCTTGATTTCCCCGTTTTTAATGCCAATGTGTTTATTGGTAATTGGATCAATCCCATCATTCAGTGTTATTTCAAGCACCTTGGCTAAATTAAAATAACCGGTAAGGATATAGGCCTCTGTTCCAAAAGCTCCTGTTTCAACACACCCGCTTGCGCCACCATTACGGGCATCAACAAGGTCTTTGCCTTGATTTAAAAGTTCTTGAATAATAGCATCGGTATTAAAAATAGAAGGTTGGCCAAAGCCGGTTTTTATTATTTCGAGCGCTCTTCTTATAAATTTATCGGGATTGTGTTTACTCACCTGAATCATTGAACTAGGCTGTAAAATGCGCATTTCTTCAATAACATCCAGTAAGATATACGTCATCTCATTCACTGCATCGGTTCCGTCGGCTTTTAAACCCCCCAGATTTATAAGCGCAAAATCGGTATAAGTATTGCTTTCTTTGGCAGTTACACCCATTTTTGGCGGCGAAGGGTGATTATTGAATTTTATCCAAAAGGCCTGCAAAAGTTCTATAATTTCTTCTTTTGTTTTGTGGCCATTTGCCAAATCATTTTTATAAAACGGAAATAAGTGCTGATCCAAACGGCCGGGATTAAAAGAATCCCATGGATTTAATTCCGTAATAACTCCTTGATGGACATACCAATAATATTGTAAGGCTTCCCAGGTATTTCGCGGTTTGTTTTCAGGCACATTTTTCGAAACCTGAATCATTTCTTCTAATTCTTTTCTTCGCTTAAAATCCGTTTCGGTTTTTAAATTCATTTCCAGCTTTTCAACATGTCGTTTTGCGAAAATAGAAACTGCATCAAGACTTATCAGCATTGCATTAAGTTCGTCAGCCTTATTTTTAAAGCCCTTTGGGTTTTCAGTTTTTTCAGGGCTATTTTCAAGTTCAGAGAGTCTTCCCTTGATTTTATTCCGCAAATCATTAAAACCCATTCTGTAAATTACATCTCCTAAAACCGTATGCCCGGGAGCTCTTTGTTCCAAAAATTCAGTAAACATACCGGCATCATAGGCATTTAACCATTCTTCGGGGAGTTGTGCAAATAGTTTATCGCGCTGACTTTTACCTTTCCAGAACGGAATCAGCTTATTGGAATACAAATCCTTAAGCTGCTCATCAACTAAAAAACTCACTTTCGGCCTGTTATGGATTAATTCCAAATCTGAAATGGTATGAATACAAACTTCAGGATAAGTAGGCGTTTGCTGTGGGGCCGGCCCGCGTTCACCTATAATCAGCTCATCTTCACCAAGATATATGGTTTTATTTTCCATTAAATATTTAAAAGCGCTGGCTCGTAAAAGAGGTGCCGACAAATTCTTTGCTTTTTCTGACTGATAAAATTCCGTCATTAAAGCTGCACGTTCCCCGGAAATGCTTGGTTTTGTATGGAGACTTAAATTCCTTAAGTTTGCTATTCTATTTGTTATCATTGTTTTTTTGGTTGAAATGTTGATGGGTTAAGAGGTTTAGAAGGTTTTAACCTCCGATAATTGCATTAAATCCAAATTGTTCGAAAAACAGTTTTACGCTATCTATTTCTTT
>JAZDJM010000154.1:0-6559 GCA_043804305.1 Bacteroidota bacterium | reverse complement strand
CGTTTTGTTCATTTGCACCACCTCCGTTTATGTTTGTGTTTGAGTAACGCATAGTAAACGATAAATCAATTTTATCGCTTGCTTTGTTTTTTAAAGAAAATGATAGGTTATCTCTTTTAAAATCAGAACCTAACATAATAGTTTTTTCATCATAATGAGCATAGTTAAAATTGAAGTTAACTTTATCTGTACCCCCACGAATTCCTAAATCTGTACTTTTAACTAGGCCAAGCTGACCGTATATTTGTCTTTGCCAGTCATTTGCGGGCATGCCTACATACAAATCGTAATCTTGCCATTGGCCAAAATATTTTTCGTAAGAGTTCAGGTCGTTTTTAAGCAAAGCATATTCGTATTGCCATTTTACATAATCTTCTGAATTCAGCACATCAATGGTTTTTGCAATTTTTTTCGCTCCATAAAACACATTGAAACTTGCTGATATTTTTCCTTCTTTTCCGGATTTTGTTGTGATGATAACAACACCATTTGCTCCTCTGGATCCGTAAATTGCTGTTGACGAAGCATCTTTTAATACAGTAATATTTTCAATATCAGTAGGAGAGACGTCGCTCATACTGTTAACCGGAAATCCATCAACGATAATTAAAGGCGAGCCATCTTGTGTTAACGATCCACCACCTCTGACTCTGATTTTAATTTCAGCATCCGGAGAACCTTCTGTTGAGGTTACCTGAACACCGGCCATTCTACCGGTTAATGCTTCGGCCACACTCGAAATGGACTGTTTTTTTAAGTCATCGCCAGATACGGAAACCACTGAACCCGTTAAATCAGATTTGCGCACCGTTCCATAACCAATAACTACAACTTCTTCAAGGGCTTGCATATCCGGCTGTAGAGTTATATTGATAACCCTTCTTCCGGAAACATTAACTTCTTCAGTTTTGTAACTGATAAAACTAACTATAAGCACGGCATCCGGATTGGATACTTCGAGTTTATAGTTACCTTCCATGTCAGTAGAAACACCGTTGGTTGTTCCTTTTTCAATAACATTAACACCCGGTAAAGGTGTAAGTTCTTCTGATTCGATAATTTTACCACTAACGGTAAATCGCCCCTGGGCGTGCAGCTGATTAGCCGTCATCGATCCTAAAAAAATAAGTAATGCTAAATAGAATTTAAAGCATTTCAGTTCCAATAATCTTTTGCTCATAATTTAACGATTAAGTTATTTAAATTCAAGTACTACTGAGGATTTTGAATTAGCACACCGTTAATATAGGTATCAATCAGATTCAGATTTTCAACATTTTCTAACGAAAAGGGCTTTTCAACTTTCTCAATAATTACATTCTTTAGTGTTATATTTCTTATGGGAGACTCTTTATAGCCTTTGGCTAAAATGCCATATTCACCTCCGTTTTTAACTGTTATATTTTCTAAGACTATATTTTGAATTACCGGAATGAAATTTCCGGTTTGATTATTATAAATTGCGTAAAACATATTTATTTTTAAAACGGCTTCTTTTACTTGGCCCACTTCCAGATTTCTAACGTAAACGCCATCAACTGTACCACCTCTTCTGGAGTTTGTTTTTATTCGAATGGCGCGATCCAGTTCCGGACTATCCATTTTGCAATTTTCGACAAAAACGTTTTGTACTCCTGCCGACATTTCGCTTCCAATGACTACTCCGCCGTGACCATCAATCATATTGCAATTTTTTACAATTATATTTTCGCTTTTAATGGCAACTCTTCTACCCTCGGCATCTCTTCCGGCTTTTATGGCAATACAATCGTCGCCGGTATTGAAAGTGCAATTTTTTATCAGTACATTTTTTGAATATTCCGGATTGCAGCCATCATTATTTGGTCCATGGCTTTCAACAGTAACACCATCAATGGTAACCCGCGTACATTTTATGGGATGGATTACCCAAAATGGTGCGTTTACAATTTTTACTCCCTGCAAATAAACATCTTCACATTCAAAAGGCTCAAAAAAACTTGGCCTGATGTAATGGTTGTCGCCAAAAATTCTTTCGGCAACTGCCACACCGTTTTCGGCATATTCCATTAATCTCGGCAGGTTCAGGCTATCCATCTGGGAAGGCATTCCTTTGAGCCAGCCATAAATTGCTTTTGAACTCCAGGGCCACCAATAATCGTTGCTGGCCTGTCCATTAAGTATTCCGTTACCGGTAATGGCTATATTCTTTTTTTTGTAGGCATAAATCAGCGGGGAATAATTCATTAACTCCATACCTTCAAAAGAAGTATGTACCAAGGGATAATAATCTGCAAGATGTGTGCTAAAAAGAATTTCAGCACCTACTTCCAGATGGAGATTTACATTATCCTCCATATGGATTGGTCCAGTTAAAAATGTTCCTTTAGGCACTATTACAGTACCTCCACCTTCTTCAGAACATTTTTTAATCGTTTTGCTAAAAACTGCAGAATTATTTGTTTTTCCATCGGGAATTGCTCCAAAGTCAGTAATGATAAATTCACGATTAGGAAATATGGGAGGTTTAATACTCTCCTCAATGGTTTTGGCAAATTCCCATGCAGCAATTAGATTTTGCGTTTCATGTGGTTTTTCATTGATGCATGAATAGCTCAAAAAAGTAATCAAAATAAAGTTCAATAAAATTTTATTCATATTGGTTAAATCTATTTATAGCTGGTAAAAAAAGTATTATTTAAAATAAAAAATAAGTATTAATTACATATGCAATCGATTACACAAATCTATATAATTAATATTTAACTACCAAATATAAGATAAATATTTTCCTTTTTTCCACCTAAAATTAATTCAAATCTAAAATATGCACTAAAGATTGATAAATACTGAAGGTTTTTTAAGTAGTTTGGGGTTTAAATAAATTAAAATGTAATCGATAACATCATTTTTATAATAAATTACGTACTTTTACACGTATTAAATTATAAACAGCATATAAAATTAATGGCAAAAAAGACTACGATTTACGATATTGCAAAAAAACTTAACATTACTGCAGCCACTGTTTCGAGAGCACTGAATAACAATCAAAAAATTAGCCAGGCCACCAAGGATCTTGTGCTCAAGACGGCATCAAGCATGAATTATGAGCAAAACAAACTTGCCTTGGCACTCAAAAGCGGGAAAAGCAATACGGTTGGAGTTATTGTTCCAAATATTAACAGGGATTTTTTCGCTTCAGTTATTAGTGGAATAGAAGAAACGTTATACCCTAAAGGATACCATGTTATCATTTGTCAAACCCATGACATTAAAGATTTTGAGGTAAAAAACATTGAAGCACTTTTAAATGCTCAGGTTGATGGAATATTTATATCCATATCAAAAGCCAATGAAGATCAGGATAAGGCCATAAACAGAATTCTGCAAAAGAATGTTCCGTTAATTTTCTTTGACAGAAAAAAAACTATCGATGGAGTCAGCTGTGTAACAATAAATGATTTTGAAGGTGGTTACAAAGCAACTCAACATTTAATAGATCAGGGCTGCAAGCGTATTGCACATTTCTGTGGAGATTTAACAATTGAAATTTATCAGGAGAGATTCAGAGGGTATAAACAGGCATTGCATGATAATCGTTATGCGTTTAAGCAGGATTATGTTATTGAAACTAAAAGTGATGTGGAGGAAGGGCATATGGCGCTCAAGAAACTTCTGAAGCTTAGCTTACCTCCTGATGCTATTTTTTCTTCAAGTGATTTTGCTGCATTAGGTGCAATTCAGGAATTAAAGGCTCAAGGGATTAGGATTCCGGAAGAAATTTGCGTGGTAGGTTTCTCAAACGAGCCTTTTACAAAATTTATGGAGCTATCAATCACAACAGTTGATCAATCGCCGATTGAAATGGGCAAGATTTCTGCCAATGTTTTTTTAGAGCAAATGAAAAATTCCGGGAAATCGAAAATAGAGAAAAGAGTTGTATTGACTCCTGAATTGCTTATACGCAAATCTTCTTTAAAAAGCACCAATTATGCTCAAAATGAAGATTTAAAAAGAAATGTCGGGTAGTGTATTGTAGAAAAATTACTAATTTTCCTTCGAGACTAAAAATATCATATACTGATAGTTTCAACTTAGCAACAACCTTCTCTGACGAATCGATTTTCTTGAGTTTCTTATATAACTTTTACAATTTCATTAAAATTCTTTCTATATCTGCAAAAATTATTACCTAATGAATTAGCGTACAATAGGTTTTAGATTTTCATCCAAAGGTGTCATTTTTGGCATTAAAAGATGTACAAAACCTAAGATTATTAGGTAGCAAGAACCGGCAATTAAGAATGCCCAAAAATAACCGCTGTTTCCTGCCTGATCTAAAACCGAACCTAAAGCCATATCAGCTAAAATGCCTGCCACTGCACCTATCATTCCACCAATTCCGACAACAGAAGCAGTTGCTTTTTTTGGAAAAACATCAGAAACTAAGGTAAATATATTTGCGGACCAGGCCTGATGACCAGCCGCAGCTATTCCAATTAGTACAATTGCCAGCCATTTGCTTTCTGTTACGGCTACAAAACTTACCGGAAGGATAATAACTGCACAAATTAATAAAGTTATTTTTCTTGCTTTATTTATAGTCCAGCCTTTTTTCATCAGAGAGCCGGAAAGATATCCGCCAAAAACACTTCCTAAATCTGCTAAAAGATAAATCACGAAGAAAGGCAGGGCAATATTTTTAATATTTACATCGAAAGTTACGGCTAAAAATTTCGCACCCCAGAATAGATAAAACCACCACACTGCATCGGTTACTTTTGCTAAAGCAAAAGCCCATGTTTGACGTTTATCCAAAACACTCTTCCAAGGTAATTTTTCCTCATTTTCCACATCAGAATCACTTTGTATATATGCCAATTCAGCCTTTGAAACTTTTGGATGTGCTTCAGGTTTTTTGTAAGTCCGAAACCACATATATACCCACATCCCACTTAAAATCCCGGTGATTAAAAATGGATATTGCCAATTTTTACCATTTTCGTGAACTATCCAACCCACCACAAATGGAGCTGCAATTGCCCCAAAACTGGTTGCTGCATTAAAAAGTCCTGTTGCAAAAGCACGGTCTTTTTTAGGAAACCATTCTGCAGTTGTTTTAATGGCAGCCGGAAAGTTTCCTGCTTCACCAAAACCTAATCCAAAACGGGCAGCAGCAAATCCAATTACACTAAACGAAGGTCGAACCAATGCGTGCAGCATTCCGAATATACTCCAAATACCAATTGATAATGTATAGCCTTTTTTAGTACCTAATTTATCGATTAAACCGCCCATTGAAATCATACCGATTGCATAAGCAACTTTAAATGAAATCATAATGTTGGCATAATCTTTATTAGACCAGCCAAATAGTTTTTCAAGTGTTGGCGCCATAACCCCAATAATACTTCTGTCGAAATAGTTAATGGTAGTTGCAAAAACAAGTAATGCTAAGATTCGATACCTGTAATTCCCGATTTTTTGATTAGTTTCATTCATATTTAATTAGTTTGATTGGTAATATGGAGCGATGATGATATTTAATTATTTTCACAAATTAAATAATCAGTCTACTCTACATTCTAACTTCCTTTATTATTTGTAGTGCTTTTTTTACTTCAAGAGTAAGCTTTGCAAAGTTTTTGTTTTTTAGAATATCGCTTGAAATTAATTGAGAACCCATACCAACACAAGTTGCGCCAGCATTAAACCACGACTCTAAATTTTCTTTAGTTGGAGAAACTCCACCAGTGGGCATAATACTTGTCCAAGGCTGAGGTCCTTTTATTCCTTTTATAAAGTTTGGCCCATAAATATCGCCCGGAAATAGTTTAACAATTTCACAACCAAGTTCTTCTGCTCTGGCAATTTCTGATAATGATCCACAGCCGGGTGACCAGAGAACTTTTCTACGGTTGCACACAAGTGCTATATCTTCCCTTAAAACAGGAGTAACAATAAAATTAGCTCCTAATGCCAGGTATAATGAAGCTGCTGAAGCATCGGTAACTGAGCCAACGCCCATAATCATTCCAGGCAACTCCTTGATGGCATATTTGGTTAATTCTCCAAAGACTTCGTGGGCAAAATCCCCTCGAGCTGTAAATTCCATTATTCTGGCCCCGCCATCATAACATGCTTTTAACACATTTTTGCTAAGGGCAATGTCGTTACTAAAAAACAATGGAATCATTCCTGTTTCTTTCATTGTTGTAGCAACTTCAATTCTTGTAAACTGTGCCATTTATTTTTGAATTGATTCTTTACATGAAATTGTATTTCATAAATTATCTAAATAATTTCTATATTATCTGGCAACTCTGCCGGAAGCATCACCGCTCATGAGTTTTTTTACCTCAGCTACGCTAACTAAGTTTGCATCACCTTTAATTGTATGTTTTAAACTAGATGCTGCAACTGCAAAATCTAATGCGTTTTGATCATCTTCAGGATAAGTTAATAATCCATAGATTAATCCCCCCATAAATGAATCTCCACCGCCAACTCTGTCGACGATATCTGTAATTTGATACTGGCGCGATTCATACATTTTTTTACCATCGTATAAAATTCC
>JAZDJM010000153.1:0-5036 GCA_043804305.1 Bacteroidota bacterium | reverse complement strand
CCTACCTGAGTTTCGCCAAAATTTGGCGGTAATAATCGCTCTAATAACACGCTGTCTATCCGGTGATAAAGTGTCATAAGCAAAACCAGCAATGCAAATGGTGCGCTTTTCTTAAGAATCATCAGAAAAAAAACCGGGTTCCAACTCAGACGCTGAAATTTAGATTTCAGCATGACGATTACAAAACTTATAAGTGCAGTAAATCCATATGCTGCCGATTGCGCATACACAAACCATTCGATTTTAAATAGTTGCTTAGTCACATTTCCCCACAATAAAACCGACATGATTCCGATCATTAATACCCGATCAAAAACCGAAATAAAACTTTCGGTTCTAAACATTAACATTCCGCTGATATTAGAACGAAAATACATGATTAAGGAAATTAGAAACTGATTAAACCCAACGAGAATAAGCAAATTGAGTTGTTTTCCTTTATATCCTATAAAAAGTGCTATTCCAAAACTTACAACAAAATAGACAATTGCAAGTAAAAGCTTTAAAGTTAAAATTCCGGAAAAATGTTTTTTTAAAAGTGCTGAGTGTTGGGCAATATTTCGGTTATTAAAAGTGGTTATGCCTAAATCGAGTAAGATATTAAACAAAAAAGCAAAATTCAATAAGGTGAAATAAAATCCAAAATCCTGCGAGCCAACTACATTCTGTACTGTTCGGTCAATTCCAAAAATCCAAAACGGTTTTATCAATAAATTGAGAAAAACAAGTAGGATCAGATTAGTCAAGAATTTTCGCTGCATAAATATCAACTCAAAAAACGAAGGTTTTAATCAATGTTATATCTTTGAACAAATTTATAAATTATTGAATTGCTTCCGTGAAAATAGCTGTAAATACAAGATTACTCATTAATCAGAAAATGGAAGGAATTCAATGGTTTACTTTTGAGCTGTTTAAACGAATAACTCAGGCTCATCCCGAACATCAGTTTTATTTTATATTCGACCGGCCATTTAATAAGGAATTTGTTTTTTCTAAAAACGTTCATCCATATGTAGTAAAGCCACAAACCAGGCATCCGTTTTTGTATCTGATATGGTTTCACTGGCAACTACCCCGATTTTTTAAAAAACACCAAATAGATGCTTTTATTTCGCCGGATGGCTTTTTACCCTTAAAGACAAAAACCCCTTCGCTTACTGTTATTCACGACATTAATTTTGAGCATTTTCCACAAGGAATGCCCTTTTTATATGCCTGGTATTATCAAAAATTCTTTCCAAAATATGCTATTATTGCCTCACGAATCGTTACCGTTTCTCATTTTTCTAAAGCAGATATCATTCAAAAATATGCTATAGAAAACTCAAAAATTGATGTGGTTTATAATGGTATCAACACCTCTTTTGGCCCAATTTCAAAAGAAGAACAACTTAAAACGCAAAAAAAATTTTCCAACGGAAAACCCTATTTTCTTTTTGTGGGGAGTCTGCATCCGCGAAAAAATTTGCCAAATCTTTTAAAAGCATTCGAAAAATATAAACAAATTACACAAAATGAAACTCAATTATTGGTGGTTGGTTCAAAACTTTTTAAAACTAAGGCTATTTTTAAAGCTTATAATCAGATGATTTATCACGAAAATGTTCATTTTTGTGGTCATCTTTTTGAATACGATTTACACAAAGTAACAGCCTCAGCTAAGGCACTGGCATTTGTTTCATATTTCGAAGGGTTTGGCATTCCAATTGTTGAGGCTTTTGCCTGTCAAACTCCAGTAATTACCTCAAATACAAGTTCAATGCCAGAAATTGCCGGTGATGCTGCAATCCTTATAAATCCACATTCTACAGATGAAATAGCTCAAGCGCTACAAAAAATGGATAATGAGGACTTACGTTTGGAATTAATAGAAAAAGGAAAAATCCGAAGTAAAGATTTTGACTGGAACATTTCGGCTCAAAAACTTTGGGAAAATATAGAAGAAATTTTACCAAAATAAATTAAAGAAAAATATGAATATATTACTTATTGGTTCAGGTGGAAGAGAGCATACTTTAGCATGGAAACTAAAGCAGAGCACTTTACTCGACAAATTGTATATCAGCCCGGGAAATGCAGGAACGGCCTCCCTTGGCACAAATATAAATCTTGACTGGAATAATTTTACAGAATTTAAAAACTTCCTGCTTTCCAAAAATATTGATATGGTAGTCATTGGCCCTGAAGATCCACTTGTTGCCGGATTACATGATAAAATAACCGAAGATTCAAAAATAAAACATATCGCTGTAATCGGCCCTAAAAAACAAGGTGCACAACTCGAAGGCAGTAAGGATTTTGCTAAAGAATTTATGGCTAAGTATGGCATTCCTACTGCAAACTACAAATCATTTACACTTGAATCTTTGGAGCAGGGAATTCATTTTTTAGAAGATATTAAATCGCCTTATGTGCTAAAAGCCGATGGTTTGGCAGCCGGAAAAGGTGTAATAATTGTTGATGACCTAAACGAAGCCATCACAGAATTTAGATCCATGCTTCAAGACCAAAAGTTCGGCGAAGCAAGTAATACCGTTCTGGTCGAAGAATTTTTAAGCGGTATAGAATGTTCCGTTTTTGTGCTTACTGATGGCGATAATTATTTACTGCTCCCCGAAGCCAAGGATTATAAACGAATTGGCAAAGGCGATACCGGATTAAATACTGGAGGAATGGGCTCTATTTCCCCGGTTTCCTTCGCGGATGAGCTGTTTATGAAAAAAGTAGAAACACGAATTATACAGCCAACCATTAGCGGACTTAAAAATGAAAAAATTGATTATAAAGGATTCATATTCTTTGGATTAATTAAAGTTAAAGGAAATCCATTCGTGATTGAATACAATGTGCGATTGGGCGATCCGGAAACAGAATCTATAATTCCACGTGTGGATAACGATCTGCTCGATTTATTTGTGGCTGCTTCACAAAACAAATTAAATGAAAAAACGATAAATATATCATCAAAAACAGCAGCCTCGCTTATGCTCGTTTCAGGCGGATATCCTGAAGATTATGAAACGAATAAGAGAATAACAGGATTGGATTTGGTAAAAGACTGTCTGGTATTTCATGCCGGTACAAAACTGAACGAAAAAGGAGAATTATTAACAAACGGAGGCAGAGTTTTGGCTGTAACCGCTTTTGGTGAAAACAAAAATGAAGCTTTAGAAAAGGCTTATCAAGAAGCCGAAAAAATTCATTTCGAAGGAAAATATTTTCGGACAGATTTAGGATTTGACTTTTAAATTTTTTTTATGATTCTGCGAATTTTTAAATCATCCTATATTGCTCAAATCTTATTTTTAATAAGTTTGACTTTAATATTATGGCTTCCAACATTCTTAAAACCCAATCCAATTGTTTTCACTTCTTCAAATGTTTTTACAGACCTTATTTTTGAAATTGAGCTTTTAAACAATACGGTTTTAAGTAAAATTATTGGTTTTTTATTGCTTTTAACCGAAGCTTTTATATTGACGTTTATTTTTTCAAAACATCAACTTACGCATAGAAACAGCTTTCTTTCAGGATTTTTATTTGTACTATTTTTAAGCCGGACACCCAATCATTTAGGGCTTAATCCTTCCCTTATAGCTCTGCTTTTATTATTAGTAAGCCTGTATAATATGCTCGAAAGTTATAAGGCATCACGGCCTCTAAATAACTTACTCTCAACCTCAATCATTTTTTCTCTATCAGGATTTTTTGTTCCTGCAATACTTTATTTATTTCCAATTATTTTATTAAGTCAGATCATATTTCAATCTTTCAGTTGGCGAAGCATTCCAATTAGCTTAATAGGCCTTTTCCTCCCCTATCTTATTCTGGGATTCACTTTTTTTTGGTTCGATAAATTAGATGTTTTTATTGAAATTTTGTTTAAACTGCTGGATAATTTAATCTGGAAATTCAAGATTCCGTTAACTTATGAATTCATTGAACTCTCGGTATCAATAATTTTGCTTTTTCTTGCAAGTGTATTTATTTTGCCTCGTATAGGAAGTCAAGTAATTAGCATTCGCAAAAAAACCAGTTTTATGTATTGGTTTTTAGGAATATCTATACTCATTTCTTTTTTTAATGCAAATAATTTAAGCCGCGAAATTGTATTTATTCCCTTCTCAGCAATTTTAGGATTCTATTTAATTGCAGTAAAACGTAAATTTTGGGCCGATTTATTTATCAGTCTGGTATTCCTGCTTATTATTTTTCAGAATTATAAAATACTTTTTAGTGCTTAGTTTAAGATATATAAATGATGATAAATTTGAAGCAGGCTGTGATGAAGCCGGTCGCGGATGTCTTGCTGGTCCTGTATTTGCAGCAGCAGTAATACTGCCGCCTGATTTTAAAAACGAACTCTTAAACGATTCGAAACTCCTTAAAAAAGCGGAAAGAAACAGCTTACGGATTCTAATAGAAAAAGTAGCAATTGCCTACGCTGTTGAAAGTATGAGCCCCGATGAAATCGACAAATACAATATATTAAATGCAAGCATCCTTAGTATGCATAAAGCCATAAAAAAACTCGAAGTACAACCTCAGCGTTTACTTATTGATGGCAATCGATTCAAAAAATTTGAAAACATCGAACACTTTACGATAGTTAAAGGCGATGCAAAATATATGGCAATTGCTGCGGCTTCTATTCTTGCAAAAACCTATCGCGATGAATTTATGGAAAACCTTCATGCAGAATTTCCCATATACGATTGGCTGAATAACAAAGGTTATCCCACTTTAAAGCATCGCGAAGCTATTCGTTTACACGGGATTACCATTTACCACCGAAAATCTTTTCGCACGACAGAACAAACAAAACTTAATTTCTGAGTTTGATTTACTGAATTCGCTAATGCTCCAGTAATGCTAATTTTTTGTTAATTCAATGTATTTTGCAAACATATAGGTATTTTTGTATCTGATTACTTAATTAAAATAATTTATAAATAAAACATATTAACATATGAGAACACTATTAACAATTTGCATACTTTTTTTTGGCCTTTTTAGTTTTGGCCAAACTTATA
>JAZDJM010000152.1:0-3767 GCA_043804305.1 Bacteroidota bacterium | reverse complement strand
TGTGAATAAAATTGAAGAAAAGGGTGGTTTATACCGTAATGCTGAAGGTAATTTAAACGATCCCTATGTACTTTTTGCCGAAAAAGGAGCCAAAATGATACGGCTTCGCCTATGGCATACACCCGAAAATAACAATGATTATTGCGGAAACCCAATCAATGCCTCCAGTTTAAATGATGTTTTAAATGCTGCTCAAAAAATAAAGGAAAACGGAATGAGCCTGAATATTTCTATTCATTACAGCGATAATTTTGCCGACCCAAGCAAACAGCTGATGCCTGCGAAATGGGCCACATTATCGCATCAGCTTTTGCTCGATTCAATCTATCAATACACCTATAAAGTACTTGATAAATTATATGTACAAAATACTGTTCCGGAAATTGTAAGTGTCGGAAATGAAACAACTTGGGGTTTTATAGATTCCACAACGCCCACCAATGGCTTTACCTGGCCCGATGATGCACAAAAATTCAATGCGGCATTTAATGCAATCGACGATTTTAATCAGCAAAACAGCCAAAGTGTTAAAAAAGCCATCCATTTTACCGAATCATCTGCGGAATGGGCTGCAAATTTGTTTAAAAATAGCGGAATTATTAATTACGATATCATCGGAATTTCCTATTATCCGGCAAATTCGCCAACGAAAAGCTTGTTGAATATTGCACAAATGATGAATAGACTGAAAACCACCTACAATTGTGAGGTTATGATTTTTGAAACCGGATTTGTCTGGACCACAAGCTGGGCAGATAATTACGGCAATTTTATGAATAATAACGGAAGTACACTCACTTATCCAATTTCTGCACAAGGCCAAAAATCATTTTTAATCGACTTATCAACCGTCGTTTATGAAAATGGAGGTATAGGAGTTTTATACTGGGAACCGGCATGGATTTCATCTGAAATGTGCGACAGATGGGGAAAAGGATCTTCTTATGAAAATGCAAGCTTTTTTGATTTTGCAAATGGCAATTCTGCACTTCCGGCTTTTGATTTTTTAAGTTTTTGTAAACCTTTAGCTACAAACGAATTAATAAAAGCGGATGAGGTAACGATTTTTCCTAATCCCGTTCAAAACATTAGCATTCAAATTTCGACGGATGTTTCGCTGCATTCCTGGAAAATTGTCAATTTAAAAGGTCAATTAATAAGCACCGGGGTTTTTAACAATTATCAAAAATCCCAGACAATAGCTCATCAGATTAAGGCTAAGGGAGTTTATTACTTGCAATTGATGTCAACTGATAAAAGAATTATAAGCAAGAAATTGATTTTTTATTAATAAAATCAGAAAAAGATTTTTCCTAAACAAAAAAGATAAATATCGAGCCATGTATTATAGACAAATAGCAGCAAAGCTGTTTTTGATTTTAGCAATGCAAACCATTGGATTTTCACAGGAAAGAGAAAATATAGTATTGAAAGAGAATTGGAGGTTCCATAAAGGACCAAATGAAAGCGCTTTTAAAAAAAACTTTATGGATTCGGATTGGCAAAAAGTTAATATTCCTCATGATTGGGCCATTGAAGAAAATTTTATTGTTGATGGTGATGGAAATACCGGCAAACTCCCATGGAAAGGGGAAGCATGGTATCGAAAAAATTTAAATATTCCCAAAAATTTTGAGGGAAAAAGAATTTATTTGCTTTTTGACGGAATTATGGCTTTTCCTGAAATATTTATCAACGGTAAATTTGCCGGAAAATGGGATTATGGATACAATTCTTTCTATCTCGATATAACTGATTATCTTGATTATAAGGAAAATAATACTTTGGCAATTCATGTTGATACCCGAAAACACGATAGCCGTTGGTATCCCGGTGCGGGAATTTATCGAAAAATTCAGCTCATCGCCGTAAATCCGATTCATATCGATATTTGGGGAACCTATATAATCACGAAAGAAATCGATAAGGATTTTGCCGAAATTAAAGTCGAAACCTCAATTAAAAATTATGCCAATGAAAATACTGCAATCAGCATAAAGCATTTGGTATATGATTCAGATAATAAAGTAGTTGCAGAATCAGAACAGGAAGAGTTCGCTTCAATAAATAAAACAAAAACAACAGAAGTAGAAATTAAAATTCCAAATCCAAAACGCTGGGATATTTCAAATCCACAGCTTTACATTTTAAAAACCAAACTTTATTCAAATAATTCATTAATTGATAGTTACGAAACTACTTTTGGAATCAGGGAAATAAAATTTACGGCTGATGATGGTTTTCATTTAAATGGTAGACGTGTACAATTAAAAGGCGTAAACCTGCATCACGATTTTGGGCCGCTGGGTGCAGCATTTAACCATCGTGCCATGCAAAGACAGTTGGAAATTATGAAAAGTATGGGCGTAAATGCAGTTAGAACAAGCCACAATACTGCTGCTCCTGAATTATTGGATTTATGCGATAAGATGGGAATTTTAGTATTTAACGAAATTTTCGATAAATACGACGGCAAAGCCGGAATTGTGGATACCACAGATTTTGAAAGCTTTGCGCATCGAAATATCCGAAACTTTATGCTTAGAGATAGAAATCATCCATCGGTATTTATCTGGAGCGTGGGAAACGAAATTGGCGATGTTCAATGGAATATCAACGGTGGATTCGACAAACTAAAAACTATGCTGAAATATGTTGAAAAATACGACAAAACCCGTCCAACAACTCTGGTATGCGATAGCTACGAAAGTGCAAAACTGCGCCATTTCGATTTTTACGATATCCACAGCTGGAATTATGGCCGCCGTTATCGCTTAGCACGGGAGATTGAACCCAATAAAGCGGTGATTATCAGCGAATCAGCATCAACATTAAGCACGCGTGGATTTTATGAGTTTCCGCTGCCTGAGCAAAAAACCGACTTTACCAAATCACTTCAAGTAAGTTCTTACGATTTAAATGCCCCGGAATGGGCCGAGCTCGCCGACGATGATTTTATGTGGCAACAGCAAGAGCCCTATATTGCCGGCGAGTTTATATGGACCGGCTTTGATTATCTTGGCGAACCAACGCCTTATAACAATCAATGGGTTTTAGAAAACGGAATGAGTGATAAAGAAGCGTCAAGAAGCTCGTATTTTGGTGTGGTTGATTTGTGTGGAATTCCGAAAGACCGGTATTATTTGTATAAAAGCTATTGGAAACCTGATGAAACAACCATTCATATTCTTCCGCACTGGAATTGGCCGGAAAGAATGGGACAAAATGTACCGGTTTTTGTATATACCAATGGCGATTGTGCCGAATTGTTTTTAAACGGAAAATCGCTTGGGAAAAGATGCAAAAATCCGGAATCAGAAATTTCAACAGAAAGATTTAGATTGATGTGGAAAGAAGTTATTTACGAACCCGGCGAATTAAAAGTTGTTGCCTATAAAAATGGAGAAAAAATTGGCGGGCAAATACTAAAAACTACCGGAAAACCCTATAAATTAAAACTTTCGCCAGATAGAAAAATTTTATCGTCCAATGGCGAAGATTTATCCTATGTATTAATTGAAGCGGTTGATAAAGAAGGAAATCTTTGTCCACTGGCAGATAATGAAGTTGAAATTAAGCTTGATGGATTTGGAAAAATTGCCGGTGTTGGCAATGGAAATCCACAATCTTTTGCAGCCTTTAAATCAAATAAAGTAAAACTGTTTTACGGAAAAGCCATGTTAATAGTAGGTTCTGAAACAAAACAGGGTGATATTAAAATTGCAGTTACTTCTAAAAAACTTAAAAAAGAGAGAATTACGTTAATA
>JAZDJM010000151.1:0-10107 GCA_043804305.1 Bacteroidota bacterium | reverse complement strand
TTTAATGATAAATCTTTTTCGATTTAATATTCCCACAGCGTTTGTTCCATTTCGAATATTTCATTCTTAATTCGATTTGATTCCAATAAGGCATCCATTCCGAGCGCATATTGCGAGATTTCGCGGTCATAGACATTCTCTTCCTTAAATACATAAGAATCGAATAAGCGTTTCCAAAAAACATCGTCGTAAGTTAATCGGGCTCCGCCATTTTTACGGTTAAACACTTCGGCTTTTGCAAGAATTGGGCGTGCATCAGGAAAATAAATCCAAAATAAAGTTTCTTCTCTTTTTTGTCTGGTTTGTGAATCGATGAATTCGCGCACAGGGCCAAGTCCCAGAATTCTGACCATCATTTGCGAACGTTGTTTGTCGAAATACCAAACCTCTTTAAGTTTTAAGGATTTTACTTCACCTTCCTGATATTCATCAGGATAGGAAATTTTTTTGCCGATAAAAACGCCGCGTTGATCGTACTGATCAATGGAGTCGGCCTGTCCTTTTAAACGATATTCCAAATCGTACCAGGTTAATGGAGTTGTAAATTCATCATCTACGCGGTCGTCGTAAGCAGTGAGTTCGCCGGCACGCAATGCATCAAGTATGGTAGTCATAAAACTCTTCCAACCGATGTGGGCAGTAATCGGATAATAGAAAGGCTGATTCATTTTCTCACGAAAATCAATTTTTTGCCAGATTCTTTTTTTGTAAACCACATCGGCCTGACGAAGAGGAGGATAAGGAACAGGTTTCTTGAATTCCACATGAATTTCGTCGAAAACATTATCGCGTGGCGTATTAACTGTATTTTGAGAGCTTCCGCTCACAATCTGTGCAGAAAGAAAAGATACACACAAACTGAAACTTAAAATGCTCAAAACTCTATAAATGTTCTTATTCATAGTTTAAATTTTTATCTTAATGTGAGAACCAATGCAGGAACTTTTCTATCGCCTGTGGGTCCTTTCACTTTAATATTTTTAAATACAATGTCTGCACCTCTTCGTGCTCCTTGAATATAATTCTCCATTTCGGCAGTAAGTCTGGCACCGGTAGCAAATAAATCATAAGATTCGCCATTGATTTTATAGGCTGTCATGCTAAAAGCATTTACCTCAAAGGGGTATTCAAAGTTAACGTATTCAGGTAATTGACAAATTAAATACGGATTTGCCAGAATCTGACCTTTAACAATACCGCCATCTTCATTCATTCCTCTTACCATCACAATCGGATCAGGCAACTCTTTGAGTCTGAATACCTGTTCACCCAATCGCGTTCTCGAATTATTATCCCCTAAAACATAAACGGTAATTGTAACTTCATTTGTTGAAAGTGTATTTTTAAGCAAACCTGAAACCACATAGCCGTCATCCTTTTTTTGAATTTGTCCGGCAGTTATTGAATAATCCAAACGATGATCAGGAATACCGGCTGCCGAAATTCGAATCGGATTATCCACTCCTCTATAGAAAACATTCATTTTAGTTGCAGATACGTTTGCCGATGGTTGGGCAACAGTAAAGCGATTGGAAAAAGAATAATATTGTTCTTCTCCAGTAGGAGCTTTAATAATAATTCTTCCGGCAAAAGTGTATTCTTTAGGTTGCAGGTTTCGGGTTGGAATATTCAAATAAACTATTCCTTCCTTCCCAACAATTTTAGTAGAACTGTTTTTGAAATCATTATGCCACTCACTGGCGCCCATTTTATATTCTACAGTCGGATTATTTTTTTCATCGACAGCGGCAACAAAAATTTCGGCATTGTATTCATCGCCCTGGAATACAAATCCGGAACGGGCAAGTACTTTAGCTTCAATTTTACTGAATTTAAAATCTCTGGCTGAAATATCCTGAGATAAATAGTTAATTACATCAAATTCGGCATTTTTTGCTTCGGCATAAATTTTATTAAATATGGTAATATCAGCTGCCAGAATGGTATGGTAAAAATTATAATACACCCAATCTTTTGTTGTTCCTCCGCTGGTGTTGAAAAAAACGCCATCGGTTACCAGTCCCATATTAAAATGAGAACGCCTGTCTTCAGGAATAAACGATAATAATTTCTCGCGATATTCTTTCATTCGCTCCTGAAGTCTATACCCTTCACCTTTTATTGCCTCAATTCCAACAAGATAATTTGTTGGTTTTGAAAAATTATCGATATGTTTAATATCTCTTAGCGTCAGTTTTTTTACGGAATCGTAGCTGATGCCATTTTCTCCATCCAATTCGATTCCTTCGGTTCGGATAATTGTATTGTATTTAACGCTGTCGAGATAATTGATAAATGCGGTAGAAATTTCCTGAACTTTTATTGCATCTTCCCAATATGGGCCAACTTTTTCAGGGTTAAGATGATATTGTTTTTCAAATTCGGTGTATAAGCCATTTAGTTTGTTGGTAAAATTTTCGTTTGTTGTAACAATACTTTCATTTACCACTTTAAAAGCTTCCAATATTTCTTTCGATACATTAAGTGCTAACATTGCTGTCAGTACCAAATACATCATTCCTATCATTTTCTGCCGAGGCGTTTCTTTAAATCCAGCCATGAGCTATTTGTTTTTCAGTGCGCAAATTTATTATTAAGCTTGAGTAGTAGAAACAGTCATGGCAGATAACATATTGCCATAGACCTTATTTAAGGCTTCTACATTTTTCGCCAAAGTTTGAACTCCACTTTGGTATTGACGAGTCGTTTCAATGGATTGTTCCAGATTGCTCAAGAATTTTTTCATTGTTTCCTGCACTCTTGCTGTTGATTCAACTTGTTCGTTAGACGAATGAAGCTGTAACTCGTAAATTGCATTTAAGGCGGATAAATTGGCTGATATTTTTCCAATTTCTTCGTTATACTTATTCCCTCCTTTTCCGGAAAAGCTAAGTGCCTCAGAAGATTGCCTGATTATTTCAATGGATTTCTGGTATTCTTCGGCCAGCATTCCGGCAAACTGTGATGCTTCCTTAACTTTAGTGGCAAACTCGGCGGAGGATGAAAAATCGGCCTGAATTGAATCGGCAGCTCTAGTATAAGCTGTGGATAAGTTTGCTGCCGCATCTCCGGCACCTTTAATATTTTCATGATATTCTCTGGAAGCAATGATATCTTCGCTAAGTACTTCAGAGGCTTTATCGTAAGTAGAAGCCAAATTTTTAACGGATGAACTGGCAGTTTTAACTTTATCTACGAAATCGGTATTTGCGGCGGCGGCATCTGACAATTGATTCATATTTTCGGCAGAACGGCTAAGATTTCTTAAGCCGCTACCCAGACTTTCTATTAATGCGCCATCAATTTTCGCCTCTGCCAATAAATTATCGAGTTGTTGGGTGACTGATAAATCCGATTCGCTCAGATCATCATTGTAACCCGGATAATCATCAGCCATTTGATTTACATTGTGATACATTCCGGCAAGCTCGGGATAAACCAAACTCCAATCGGGCTCAACATGCGGTGGTTCAAAAGCTGAGAAAAAGAAAATGATTGCTTCGGTAGTTAATCCAACAAAAAGCATTTCATCGGCATAGGGAATATGCGTAATCTTAAACAATGCGCCGATAATTACAATCGACGCTCCTATTCCATATAATTTAGCCATTAAATTTTTAAATCCACGGCTTTTGGTCAATTCTGTAAGACTCATATTTTTTGGTTTTTTTAATTCAATTATTAACGATAAACTTCGGAGGCCTGTTTTGAATCACCGGCCATTCTTCCCAAATAAGTTTGCATGCATCTAAATCCGATATAGGATTTTGCAGTATCCTGATACTCGTATTGACGCGCTGTAACCTGAAGGAAGTATCCAATATCTTTCCAGCTTCCGCCTCTGATTACTTTTTTCTTCATTTGAGGTGGATCTTCTTCACGGGCATTGTATTCGTAATTTGGATTCATATCCCATGAGAAGTTATACGATGACTCGTCGTATGCACTCAATGTCCATTCGGCAACGTTTCCTGACATATCGTACAATCCCCAATCATTTGCAGGATAATGAGCAACAATAACCGTTTGAATTCCTCCATCAGCAACATAGTTACCACGTTGTGGTTTAAAGTTTGCCAAAAAGCAGCCTTTGTCGTTGGTTAAATATGGACCTCCCCATGGATAGGGATTCATTTCCCAACCACCACGGGCAGCCCATTCCCATTCAACTTCGGTAGGAAGGCGGAACTCATTAACAGCGACCTGTCCGCGTGTTGCCAGATGCGCATTCATAAGTTCGGTACGCCAATAGGCAAATGCTTTGGCTTGTTTCCAGCTAACTCCAACTACCGGATAATTATCGTAAGTAGGATGCCAGAAATAATTTTTTGCCATAGGATCATTGTAAGAGTAGGTAAAATCATGAATCCAGGCAAGTGTATCGGGGTAAATATTGATTCTTTCAGTCTTAATGAAAACACTTCGGTCTGTATAGCCTTGAGGACGATTTGCAAATCCGGCTCTGTTGCTGGGTAGGTTTGCATCAGCAACGGCATACCCTTTGTTGTCCTGAGTATAGGTTTTCTTTGCAGCAGCCTGAAGATCAATCCAAAAATATTCATAAATCAATTTCCGGGAATCTATTTGTCTTTGGCGGTAGAATCTTTCCTTTTCGGGTATAAACATATCGGCAAGAAGCTTTTGCGCATTAGGATCTGGATTTCTTTGATCAACCGCATCGGTAACATCCCAATTGATTTTTGTATTCCAATTTAAGGGACGGGAATTTACTTCATCATCAGTTATGGTAGCATCATCATCTGTTTTATTCAATTTTCTAAATTCTTTTGCCAATTCCGGGCTTTTTGCAGCAATCATTGTTCGTGCAATTGAATCACGGACCCAGTAAACAAACTGACGATATTCATTATTGGTAATTTCGGTTTCATCTATATAAAATGATTGTACGGAAACAATTTTTGGTTCATGAACCTGTGCGAATGGAACTGTTTGATCTCCGGCACCCATTGTAAAAGATCCTAAAGGAACAAATGCCATTCCGTAAGGTGCTGATTGATAAAACGCCGACCTTTTTTGAACGCCAATAAGCTCACCTTTGCCAGAATTTTTACAAGCCGTAAATGCGAGTATCACCAACAAAAAAACAAATAATTTTTTCATATTAAAATAGTCTTTTCAGTCTGATTATTTATACCAGTAAATCTAGCAAAACTACTACAAATATAGTAATGTTTCTATAAATATCTGGTATTTTTATAACTCTTGTTTCCTCTTTCAATTTCTATTATAAATCGATAACCCAGCATCAGTTCGTGAGAACCTCCATTTTTCAATGGTGTAAGGTTAATTTCATAGGCATAAGATGCTATAAATTGTTTAAAAAATATACCTGTCATTATCCCTATAGCACTTTGATGCTTATAGGTAACGCCACCCCAAAACTTTTTATTGTATTCTGCAACAAATCCTAAATTAATTTGCAAAGGCGAAGCAGAAGTATAAACAGCCATTGCAGAGGAATGAAACAACATTTTTGGTATTTGACGCAACTCAAAATAATAACCTCCATGAAGATAAATATTTCTTTTTAAGGAAGTTGAGCCTGCTTCAAGAATCATTTTCCCCTGATTCAATTGAGTGGATGAAATGCCAAAATAATACTGATCTTTAACTTCATAAAATATTCCGGCGTCAAGATTAAAAATCATCCCGCTTTCGTTCTCTGAACCTGCTAAAATCGGATCGTCCTGCACATTAAAATATCCATAATCAATTGATTTATTAATCAAACCTGCACTTAATCCAAATTTAAGATTTCCCTGCCAAAAATCGATACCATAGGAATAAGCAATTTTCAATCCGGTTGAGTTAAACGGGCCTATTTGATCTTTAATAATTGTAGCACCTACTCCACCTGCTAAAAAACTGATTGGTGCATGTATATTAAAAACATAAGTTTCCGGGGCGCCTTTTAATCCAACCCATTGTTGCCTGATTAGACTGTTAAGCTGTATATTCGACTCATTTCCAACAACAGCAGGATTAAAAACTACTGGTTGAAACATAAAATGGGCAAATGACTGTTCTTGCTGGGCATATATTTTGCCAGTGAACACCAAAAGAAGAATAAAAAAAGCTGAAAATTCAAGCCTTTTAATCATAGGTTTAGTTCTTTTTAAGTCCGTCATTTAAGGCCTGGTAAAAGTAAACATTTTTTGATTTAACGAAATTATTTTTTGTTTAGTATAAGAGAGGTTTTATGCATTTCTCTACTTTTGCACTTCTTAACAATATTATCGAAATGGCTTTTTTAACAAAAGAAAAATTTTTATCAAAAGATTGGTTTATAGTTTATTCACTAATCCTAGTGGGAACATTTATAATGGCAGCTGGATTTGTTTTATTCATCAGCCCCTATAAACTTGCGCCGGGAGGCGTTTATGGCATTGCCATTATATTGCATCATTTATTTGATTTTCCTATCGGATTAACCGCTTTGGCAATGGACATACCATTAACGATTTTGGGAATTAAACTTTTAGGGCCGCGGTTTGGAATTAAAACAATAGTCGGATTTTTGGCTACCTCAATTTGGGTTACACTTCTTGAGTTGACTTATGGATATGAACCATTGGTTGAAAACGACGCCTTGCTTTCAACTATTTTCGGCGGTGTTTTGATTGGTGTTGGTTTGGGTTTGGTTTTTAAATCGAGGGCAACTTCGGGCGGATCGGACATTATTGCCATGATATTGGCAAAACACACGCATTTATCACTTGGCCAGTTGCTTATAATTGTTGATTCAATAATTGTTTTGATTGGTTTGGCGGCTTTTGGCCGTTGGGAAATTCCATTGTATTCGTGGATTGTAATATTTATTAGCGGAAAAGTAATTGATGTGGTGATGCAGGGAATTGATTACGATAAAACGCTTTTTATCATTTCAGAAAAGCATGAAGAAATCCGGAATAAAATTATTGTAGATTTAAAAAGAGGAGGAACTTTTTTACAAGGAAATGGCATGTATAACGGACAGGAAAAATCGGTTATTTTCACAGTTGTTAGTCGACGTGAATTGGCTATTTTAAAAGATTATATCGAAAAAATTGATCCACATGCTTTTTTAACTGTTATCAATGCAAGCGAGATTTTAGGAGAGGGTTTTAAATCTTTGAAAGAGGAATAAAAATTAAGGCTGTTTAAACCGGGTTCGAACAGCCTTAATAAATCAATGTTCCTTTTTATTGAATAATTGTCATTTCATCAACCAAATGACCGGCTCCTGCATATTTGTCGATTATAAACAAACAATAGCGAATATCTATGGAAATATTTCTGCACTGATCAGGATCGTACATTAAATCGCTCATTGTTCCCTCCCAATTTCGGTCGAAATTAATTCCGATCAGGTGTCCTTCGGCATTGAAAACCGGGCTGCCTGAATTTCCGCCGGTGGTATGGTTTGAAGCCGTAAAACCCACATGAATTGTTCCATCAGCATCAGCATAATTTCCATAATCTTTATTGCGATGAAGTTCTTTCAATTTATTCTCTACCACATAATCATAAATATCCGGATCTTCTTTTTCAAGTATTCCTTCTAAAGTTGTAAAATGCTCATATTTAATGGCATCTGCCGGTTTATAATCATCAACATAACCATAAGCAATTCGCATGGTTGAGTTGGCATCGGGATAAAACACTTTTTCAGGATCGTACTCCATTTGCAATTTCATATAATTTCTGCGAAGAGCCACAGATTGATTATCCAGTTCCTTAATTTCTTCATTGATTTTGTTCCCAAACTCCACCATCGATTTGGCCATTTTGAAGGCAGGATCTTTTATAACTTTCTTAACAGATTTTGATGTCGGATTGTTTAAAAGCTCCGCAATTAGTAACTCATTTGAAAACATGCTTTTATCAATCAAATTTTCTGCAAAAGCTTTAAAATTATCAGAATGCTTTAGATTTGCACGCTGAAGTTCTGCGGGTAAATCTGCCAATGGATAAGCATTTGAAAATTCGCTGAGTAAATCATTTGCCACCTGCTTATCAATAGCTGAAACATAATTTTTGAAAAACTCCTGACTGTATTTATTTAAATCAACTGCAGCTTTTTTAATTTTTTCATTATCCGGGTTCTTTTCATTAAAAAGCTCAACATAAGAAATAAAGCGGCTTGCAAAACTTAGAATTTCAATGCCCATTCCTGCCTCACGATAGTATTGGTATTTCAGGCGAAGTGGTGAAATTTCTTGATATAAAGTCCGGAATGAAGGTATCAAATCGCCATATTTTGCTTTTCTGGTTTCATCCATTTCAACCCAGGACTGAATGTTTTTCTCGAGTTCCTGCTTCTTTTCAATAGCATTTAATCGTTTAATGCCTTTGTTTTCGCCTTGCCACTTTTTCCAAGCATTGGCAATTGAAGCAACCTTTCCGGCATATTGAATACGAACTTTTGCATCGGCATCCGAAGCAACTTTCATCGTATTTAAGCGTAAAGTCCTTAATTTTATTCGAACCGGATTTTCAACTTCAGTAATTAATTTAATCTCATCTGAAGGCAAATACTCATTTGTAGTTCCCGGAAATCCAAAAATGAAGGTAAAATCATCTTTATTTACCCCTTTCAACGAAATGGACAAATGCTTTTTGGGTTTATAGGGCACATTTTTATCAGAATATTCCGCAGGACGATTATTGGTATCTGCATAAATCCGAAAAACAGAAAAATCGCCGGTATGACGCGGCCACATCCAATTATCGGTATCACCGCCAAATTTTCCAATATTCGAAGGAGGAGCACCCACCAGACGAATATCTTTAAACACATCGTAAACAAATAAAATATACTGGTTTCCGCTAAAGAAAGGCTTGATAATTACCTGATTACCTTCAATTTTAGGCTCGTCTTTGATGATTTGTTTTATTTTTTCAGTTATCATTTTCTGACGATCATCCTCATTCTTTGCGTTTTCAACGCCTTCTAAAACCAAATCGGTAACTTCGCGCATTTCCACTAAAAAAGTTACACTTAATCCCGGATTACTCAATTCTTCTTTTTGGTTCATTGCCCAAAAACCATCGGTCAGGTAATCATGTTCAATGGAACTGTGCTTTTGAATAGCACCATAACCGCAATGGTGATTGGTTAACAAAAGTCCTTGATCAGAAACGACTTCACCCGTGCAGCCGCCACCAAAAATTACAATGGCATCTTTAAGGCTTGCTTTGTTGATACTGTAAATATCTTCTGCGCTTATCTTTAATCCCATTTTCTGCATTTCGGCTTCATTGAGCTGCTGCAAAAATAAAGGAACCCACATGCCTTCCTTGGCGTATAAGTCGAGCTTGAAAAAGCTGATGAAAAGCAAAAATAACAGGCTAATTCTCTTCATAAGATTTGTTTTTATGGTAATTATTTAACGGCTACAGTTTCAATTTCAATCATAACGCCCAAAGGCAATTCCTTAACAGCAAAAGCCGCTCTGGCCGGATGATTTGATGTATAATAAGACCCATATACCGCGTTCATGGCTGTAAAATTCGACATATCGCTTAAAAGGCAGGTTGACTTTACTACATCGGAAAAACTATAACCGGCGGCATCTAAAATTGCGGCAATATTTTTCATTACCTGGGTTGTCTGTTCAGTAATTCCTCCTTCAATAACTTTATTTGTTTCAGGAACTATAGGAATCTGACCGGAAATATACAATGTTCCATTTGCTTCAACAGCCTGGCTGTATGGCCCCAATGCCTTTGGCGCATTTTCGGTATGGATTATTTTTTTCATATAAAAAGCTTTTTTAAATGTACCGGAATAACCTGCATGTAAGCATTTCCGGTAGTTTATAAAAAACGAACATGCTCGCTTAATTCTAAATTTAATTTTTTGACGTGTTTTTATCTGTCCAAATGTGATTTTTTCTTTTCAAGTTTTAGATCCTTTAACATGGATGATTTAACATTTATACCAAAATTCCAGCTTTTCCACGTTCCAAGAGGAATCCAGCTGAATCTCATTTCCCAGCAATGCAAATCGCGGTAGATGTCCATTGAAGTATAGGAAATCTTTTTATTCTCAAAATCATAGCCTGATCGTACATTCACTTTCCAATTCGGGGTTAACTGAATACT
>JAZDJM010000150.1:0-3075 GCA_043804305.1 Bacteroidota bacterium | reverse complement strand
GTAACCACTTCAATTAATTCAGGTAAGTCCATACTAAGTTTTTTCAGATGTTCAATCTTTGGTACACCGCCTTTTGTCCATCCTCTGCGCTCGTAAACAGCATCAAGTAATTTTTCATAACGATCTTCCCTGTAATGACGCATAATTTTCATTTTTTCTGATGTTGTCATACCAACCGGATCAACGTTCACTAATTCTTTCAGTTGCTTATCATATCTTTCCTGGCGTGATTCATATTCTTCGGCTGTTACCGGGCCGGCTGCACGGTAAGGTTGAGCATCATGCTGCCTTAAACCTTTTCCGAGCCTGATATTAAATATTCTCTGGAAATTATATACTCTTTCCGATTGACGGATCATTTCATATTTGTCAATTTTCATACCTGTTACAGCATTGAAAATGGTCACATAATTATCAACATGTTCCGGTACTTTAGCAGGTTCATCGGTTAAATGATTATCTACAGGCTCAACATCATTCCATGGAAGTTTACATAAACCGGCTAAACCAAACCATGTGCGGAACATCGGAAAATAGTGTAAGGCTTCTGCTTTCTTTTCAAAAGTTGGTATCTGGTTATTTACCATATCCATAAAAATAAGCCAGGCTTCGTCATGCTGCGGGCCTTTATTGGTCATGGCATAACCACCTTGCTGTGCCAATGATTCTTTGGAAACATATTGCGAATATTCAAGGCCTTTGTTTTCCATACCAATATCCTGCATGAATTTTGGATCACCCCAGCCTTTTTTGGCAAACAGTTCTTTCATTTTCCTAACGCCTAAACCTGCAATTACGCCAAAACCTTCTCCTTTTGCTAACTGGTGAAGCACTTCCATTGCTGCATCGGCATTGCCAAAATTAAGTTTTAATCCACCTGTCCTTTCTTCATTCAAAATACCATTTTCATAACATTCCATCACAAATCCCATGATGGTTCCCCAGGAAATCGTACAAATACCGTACGTATCGCAATAGAAATTTGACTCAATTGTGAAGTCGGGATTGAAAATTCCCATAATTGAACCCAGCGATGAAGTTGTTTCATATTCCGGCCCGTCAACAATCACCGTCTGTCCTTTGTATGGACCAGTGCGCAGCAAATAATTGTCAACACCTTTGGCACAAGCCATATTACAACCAATCCAGCAACCATCTGGCACGCCTTGAGTAAAATGTGATTTCCAAACATTTGCGTGAATTTTGTCAGCTTCGGGATGACTGCCAAATTTAAAATTATGAACCGGCAATAAATCATAATCGTTCATAATATTAGTGAGGTGGGCCGTCCCTATAGAACGCATCTGGCATTGACTGTCATCCAGATCACGCATTTCTTTATTGAAACGTTTACCTCTTTCCATAATTGCTTCCAGGTCAACCACATTGTTCAGGTTTCCTTTTACGCCATCAATTCTGGCTACAATTGCCCTGATTTTTTTATCACGTAACACAGTTCCAATCCCTCCCCGGCCTGCCTGCTTCAGCCTGACAAGTTTCCTTTTCGGATCATAAAAACTGAAATTTAACATGCCAACCAGTGAATGATCAGCAGCCTGTCCGGCAGAAACCACAGCTACATTTTTTCTGTCTTTTTCGTCTGCCGAAAACATTTCGTGCAGTTCTTCGGCCAGCATGTGACTGTCTTTAGCCAGTACATCTGGAGCTTCAAAAAGTTCAACAACACCGCGAACTCCGTCGATCAGCATGATGATATCTTTTTGCGCTTTACCTTGTATTTCGACGGCATCAAAACCTGCAAATTTTGAGAACGGACCAAAATGTCCACCCACATTACTGTCAATCACAATATCGGTTTGTGGTGAAATACTGACACAAATGGCCTTACCAGTTCCTGAATATTGGGTTATTCCACAAATCGGGCCACCGGAAATTACAATTTCATTTTCCGGATCGTTCCATTTGGTGGCTGGCCTTGTAGCATCCCACAACAGTTTTAAATCAAAACCTTTTCCGCCAATAAATTTTTCCTTCATTAGCTGGGTTACAGGTTTTTCTTTGATCTCATTGTTTGATAAATTGACATATAAAGTACGGTTATTATAACCTTTTTCGATCGGGGCCAGGTTATATTTCCATTCTTTAAGGATCTTACGTTTGTCTTTAAATTCTCGCAGGTTCATATTTTTCAATTTTTGAATGAAAGTAATGTTTTTCGGTATTGACAAAAGTATGAAATAAAGTCAGTAATTCCTTATGTTTTATAGCATTATGAATAATAATACATATCGTGGAATCTGGATTTGAATGACTTAGAGTAATATTACTTTGTGAAAATTGTTTTAAAATTCCAGGAAAAAATGTAATGGTCTGATTATTCTTTATAAAACAAAAAATAATTGTCAAATACTTATTACTTGCAAGAAAACTATTAAAATTTTAAAGTGGCTGATAAGAAAACTTCGAGAACGAGGCTTGTCCTTTCTGAAAATCAAGAAGTTTACTTTTGTAAATGCGATGTACTGAGCCTGTCGAAGTAACTGTTTTCAGAAAGGGCGTAACGAAGTTATCGGAGTTTTCTTGCAGACAATACTTAGGAAATCATATTGTTAATATCTGCTAATACCGGCCTTAACTTTTGAAAGACCAGGCTAATTAAGTTTTGCAGCAGTTCATCATCAGGCTTTTGATTATTTTCAAGGCAAATACTTTCCAGTTGAGTTAAAGTTTGCATCAGGTTTTCCATTTCAAGGTAACTGGCTGAAGATTTTAACTTATGAGCCAATGTACTAATTTGTAAATAATCTGATTTTCCTGATGCTTCATCAAGCTGACATAAAATTTCTTCGGATTGCGAAATTACCGCACAAATTAACTCTTTCAGATAAACAGGATTTCCGCCAGCAGCTTTTTCAATTTGTCTCAGGTTAAATTTTTCAGAAAATAAATTCTCAAATGTCAGCGGGTGTAATATTTCATAAGGTGTTACTGAACTCAGTTCAAAGTTTTGCTTCAGGTAATTGTTAAGGGTTTTTATCAATTTTTCTTCGGTAATAGGCTTGATCAAATAACCGGTAAAACCAAATTCTTTGTAGTGCTTCAACTGCTCGTCAA
>JAZDJM010000149.1:0-2474 GCA_043804305.1 Bacteroidota bacterium | reverse complement strand
CCGATTGTTTGTTTCGGAATTTCTTTCAACAGGTGGTATTAATTGCTGCTTATTTGATTATAAAATTATTTCACAAGAACTTTCAATAATTTCAGTAAAAAGGAAAAGTCAGATACATTATATTTAGCCAATGAGGGACTTAAACCTACCCGTATGGTATATGCTGAACCCGATAAGGTTTTGAAGAGAGACTCATCGGTTTTGTCATCACCTGCAGCAAGAATGAAATCGAAATGTTTATTTTTCATCAGAGAAATAGCTGCTTGACCCTTATCATATTTGCCACTTTTTACTTCTAATACTTTATTTCCTTCAAGAATTTCGAAGTCGGTTTTATGGCGAATTATTTCGACAAGGTCATCACGCAATTCATGGAGGCGTAATTGGGCAAAATCCGAATCAGCGTTTCGATAATGCCAGGCAATACTGCCTGTTTTTTCTTCGATAAAAGTACCATTGCAACGCCTTACATATTCAACAAGAATTGGCATTACAGCTTCTTTCCATCGTACATCTGAGTTGATTGTTGCTTCCCAATTTTCGCCTGTTCTTTTAATGAAGTAGCCATGTTCGGCAACCAAAATGACATTAACTCCCGTGAATTGCTTTTCAAGAAAATCTTTACTTCTCCCACTTATTATGACAATTTGGTTTTTTAGATCGTTAGACAACTTTTTAATGATTTCCAATGTATTTTTATCAATTGTTGCCAATTCCGGATATTTAGCAAATGAAACTAATGTGCCATCATAATCGAGAAAAAGAATCCGGTGACCGGCATTTTGATAATTTGAAGCGATTTGTGATGAAATGGTTTTATTAATAAACTTCACATTCATTAACTTTTGTTGTTCTTTAGTATCAAATGTCTGGGTAAAAAAATCAAAAGCCCAGGTGAATACATTGTAACTCGAAATCCGGTTTTGCATCCTTTCGAGGCGCGTATGTTTTTCTACCGTTTTCATTTCAAGGGCCTTAAAAATTGCTTCTGCCATTTCAATATTATCAACCGGGTTAATTATTAAAGCTTCGTTCAATTCTGCAGCTGCACCTGCCATTTCACTCAGGATTAAAACCCCTTTGTTTTCAATCTGACAGGCTATGTATTCTTTAGCCACAAGATTCATCCCGTCACGCAAGGGCGTAATCAGACCAACATCACTTAAATCGTAAAGAGCAACCAGCTCATTAAAAGACAATGACTTATACTGATAAATGATTGGTCGCCACGCTAACGAACTGTATTTACCATTTATGCGGCCTACCGTTGATTCTATCTCCTTTTTCATGTCCTTATATTTCTCAATGTTGTCTCGTGATGGGATAACAACCATATTAAAAACAACATTTGAATGCCATTTAGGAAATTTTTCCAGAAATGTTTCATATCCCCTGAGCCGTAAAAGCAAACCTTTTGAATAGTCGAGTCTGTCAATAGAAAAAATGAGTTTTTGTCTAGATAGATTGTTCTTAATTTTTTGTTTTTCTGTCAATACATGTTTATCCAGACATGCAGTATGAAACTTGTCATAGTCAATTCCAATGGGGAAAGCGTCTGCTTTTACAAGTTTATTAGGAGTATAAATAACATTTTGACGACACTCAAAACCTGTAGTACGTTTAACTGATTTGATAAAATGTTGGGTATAATCGTGTGTATGAAATCCTATAAGATCGGCCCCCAACATTCCATTAACAATAGCTTCTCGCCAATGGCGGGGCATTAACCTGAATATTTCAAATGAGGGAAAAGGAATATGCAGAAAAAAACCAATAGTAGCATCAGGTACTTTTTTACGAATCATTTCAGGCAGAAGCATTAACTGATAGTCATGTACCCATATAAAATCGCCAGTTTTAATAATTTTTACAATTTCATCACAAAATTTAGAATTGGCTTCCTTATATGCTTGAAAATAGTGATTATTGAATACACTATATGAAGGGAAATAGTGAAATAATGGCCAAATGAGATCATTACAAAAGCCTCCATAAAACAAATCGTTTAAATGCTGTGGAATATTGACCGGAGCAATGTCAAAATACTCATTGTCAAATTTTTTTGATGAGAAATTATCAGTTAAATTATCGGCTATCCCTGCCCAGACTATTTTGCTGTGGATTCCCTGGCTGTTACTTTTTTTAAAGTTTTCAGACAAAGCAAGAATAGCAGAAACTAGGCCACCGGAATTTTGGACAGCTTTGTAACCTTTTTTTGTTTTACTGAATTTAAAAGGTAAACGATAAGCGGCAATTACCAACCTTTTGAAATGGGATTCGTTGACCATAATTTCATAATATTTATGCATTGAATTTACTTAACAGTAAAAGTAATGTCTATATTTTACAAATACAGCCTAAAATTTGGTATTTTCAACCTTTTAAATGAAAACGGATGATGAGCGGAATAATAATTGTAATTTTTGTAGTAGGTTATATTGCAATAGCTTTTGAACATAAAATAAGGATTGATA
>JAZDJM010000148.1:0-5869 GCA_043804305.1 Bacteroidota bacterium | reverse complement strand
AATAGCAAAAACCGTATCGATACTTTTTCATCCGATTTTGTATCCGATTTATGGGTTTTTGTTATTGTTTTTTTTTTGATGATTATTTTGTAATTCGATTAATTCCGCGAGCAAAACTTTCATTGGCCGGAATAGTTTCACTAAATACCTTTGTAATGCCGCTGCTGCTTTTATATGTTTTAAAGCGCAGAAAAGTTATTCAATCGCTGAGTTTAAAAACAAAAGAAGAGCGAATTTACCCTTTAATCATTGGACTGGTTTTTTACCTCACCACCTGGTTTATGATTTACCGCTTACAAATCTTTAATTTGTATGCTGATATTTTGCTGTTGGCAAGCATTATTACCGCCTTTGCCATTGGAATAAACTTTTTTTTCAAAATCAGTTTGCATAGCATGGGGGCAATGGCTTTTTCTTCGGCATTGCTAAGTGTAAGTTATCAGTACGAAATACAGATGAACAGCTTAATAATCATCGCATTTCTGCTTACAGGGCTAATAGCTTCGGCCCGATTGGTTTTAAACGCACATAAACCATCAGAAGTTTATGTTGGATTGGTATTGGGCTTTTTGGTTAGCCAAATGTATTTTATGATTTCCCTCTAAATCAAACCAACCCCATAACAGCAGCCAGAATAGCGCCTAAAAAAAGCAGCGCATAAATAACCAGCATCACTATCATTAAAATTCCTATAAATTTATAATGCATCTTCAAATATTCAAAAGAAGCGTTCAGGCTTTCTTCGTCCTCAGCTTTAAAGGCGTTTATAAACCTGTTCGAAAATTGAAATAAATAATGAACCGGAAAGAAATAGAGGATAGCCATACCCACATAGATGATTGCCAATACAGTACTCGAAATTTGCGGGCTTTGGGTTAAATTGGCCATGTCTTGATTTAAAAAATTTAAAACAAAACCGATAAAAATACCAACGAGAATTAAGAATCCGATAAGGATATAGCCTATAATAGCGATGAATTTTGCCCAACGGGCGGTTTGAAATAACCAAGCTAAGCTAGTTTTGTTTAAAGTTAAGTTTTCCATTTTTATTATTTGTTTATACGAAAATAGTAGTTTATCATGGATAAACAAAAAAGTCGTTTCTTTTTTATGGAAACGACTTTTTACAGAGAAAAGCTTATTATTACAACTGAGGTCCTGCAGCAACTAAGCGCTTGCCTTCTTCATTATCGGTGTATTTTTCAAAATTCTTAATAAATCTGGCACCTAAGTCTTTTGCTTTTGTATCCCACTCGGCAGCATCAGCATAAGTATCCCTTGGGTCTAAAATTTTTGGATTTACACCCGGCAATTCTGTTGGAACTTCCAAGTTGAAGATCGGAATCATTTTAGTTTTGGCTTTTTCTATAGAACCATCTAAAATTGCATCAATTATTCCGCGAGTATCCTGAATCGAAATACGTTTTCCGCTTCCATTCCAACCTGTATTTACTAGATAAGCTTCAGTATTGTGCTGTTCCATTTTCTTAACCAGCTCAGCACCATATTTGGTTGGATGCAAAGAAAGGAATGCAGCACCAAAACAAGCTGAGAAAGTTGGCTGAGGAGTTGTAACTCCGCGCTCGGTTCCGGCTAATTTTGCTGTAAATCCCGATAAGAAATGATATTTGGTTTGCTCAGGAGTTAATTTTGATACCGGAGGTAAAACTCCAAAAGCATCAGCAGAAAGGAATATAACCTTTTGTGCATGGCCTGCTTTTGAAACCGGTTTCACAATATTGTTGATATGATAAATAGGATAAGAAACCCTAGTGTTTTGAGTAACAGAGCCATCATTAAAATCTATCTTACCGTCTTTGTCGAGAGTTACGTTTTCCAATAAAGCATCGCGCTTTATGGCATTATAAATATCTGGTTCGGCAATCGGATCAAGATTAATGGTTTTTGCATAACAACCACCTTCAAAATTAAAAATTCCATCGTCATCCCAACCGTGTTCATCGTCACCAATCAATTCACGTTTCGGGTCGGTGGATAAAGTTGTTTTTCCGGTTCCGGATAATCCAAAGAAAATAGCTACATCACCATTTTTGCCTCTGTTAGCAGAACAATGCATGGATGGCATACCGCGTAAAGGAAGGTAATAGTTCATCATAGCAAAAATTCCTTTTTTCATTTCACCGCCATACCATGAACCTCCAATTACCTGCATTTTCTCGGTCAGGTTAAAAACAGTATAAACTTCTGAATTTAAACCTTGGGCTTGCCAGTTTGGATTAACAGTTTTAGAAGCATTAAATGAAACAAAGTCAGGTTCGCCGTAAACTTCTAATTCTGCTTCAGTAGGGCGGATAAACATATTTTTTACAAAATGTGCTTGCCATGCAACTTCCATGATAAAACGAACTTTTAATCTTGAGTCAACGTTTGCACCTGAAAATGTATCAACAACATATAATTTTTTACCTGAAAGTTGATCGATTGAGGTTTTTTTCAATTCAGTCCAAACTTCTGGTGTAATTGGTTTGTTATCATTTGGAGAACCGGGAGTTGTCCACCAAATAGTGTCTTTAGTAACATCATCTTTTACAATGTACTTATCTTTTGGAGAGCGTCCGGTAAAAATTCCGGTCATTACGTTAATAGCACCTAATTCAGAAAGCTGGCCTTTTTCGAAGCCCTCTAAATTTGGATTGGTTTCATGAGCATATAACTCGTCGTAGGATAAATTGTAATAAACTTCCTTTACATCAGCAATTCCGTAAGACGCTAATGCTTTTTTAATTTTATCAATATTCTTAGCCATTTTGTATGATTTTGAAAAGTATAAATTTCAATCGATTGCGTTAAACTGGCAAATATAGTAATTATGAAATATTACAGCCGTTATTTGTTAGACAAATAACGGCTGTAAGTCTAATTTAAATTGATTATAAAAAACTATTCCTTATTTTTTGATGCGGCATCAATACTGGCAATCATTGTTATGTCTACAATTTCTTCGACAGAACTGCTTAACTGTAATATATGTACCGATTTGTTAAAACCATTTAATACAGGGCCAATCACTTTAAAATTTCCTGTAGTTTGTAAGAGTTTATAGGCAATATTACCTGAAGATAAATTCGGAAATATTAAAGTGTTTGCGCCTTTATCCGCTAATTTTGAAAAGGGGAAAGTACTTTTTAGTAATTCCTTGTTAAGGGCAAAATTGGCTTGCAATTCACCATCAACAATCAATTCAGGATTATTTTTATGTAAATAGGCTGCAACATCACGCATGGTGTTTGGGGAGAATCCCTGATTTGATCCAAAATTGGAATACGATAGTAGCGCAATACGAGGTTCAATTCCGAATTGACGCACCGAATGTGCCGTTTGCAAGGTAATCTCAATCAATTGTTCTGCAGTAGGATTTTTATTTACTGTTGTATCGGCAAGAAAAAAAGTTCCTTTCTTGGTTAGGAAAATATACATACCGGAAACAAGATTTGCTGACGGTGCACGTCCAATTACCTGAAGCGCAGGACGTATAGCATCTGGATAAGTTTTTGTATGGCCTGATACCAAACCGTCTGCCAGGCCGGCCTGAACCATAGCCGGTGCAAAATAAGAGCGGTTTTGCATTAGTTTAAAAGCATCCTCAAACTTCATGCCTTTTCGTTTACGTTTTTCATACAAAGCCTCGGCAAATTGTTTGCGCAGTTCTGCTTGGTCGTCTGCTTTAGGATCGATAATAATGGCATTACTAATTACCAGATTGTTTTCTTCAATCATTTGATTGATAATTTTGGCGCTTCCAAGCAAGATTGGTTCAGCAAGTCCTTCATTGATGATAATTTCAGACGCTTTAAGGATTTTGTAATTTTCAGCATCTGAAAAAACGATGCGCTTTAAATTCTTCTTCGCTTTATTTTTTATCTGGCGGATCAATGGATGGCCAATTCCAAGCCTTGTTCTTAGTGTTTCTTTATAAGTTTCCCAGTTTTCGATAGGTTTAGCGGCTATTCCGGAATCCATTGCTGCTTTTGCTACGGCGGGAGCAACAGTTTCTATCAATCTCGGATCAGTAGGTTTTGGAATTAGATAATCCACACCAAAAGTCAGGTTTCCGCTTTGAAAAGCCTGATTAACTTCTTCAGGAACTGGTTCTTTAGCGAGGTTTGCCAAAGCAATGGCAGCAGCTAATTTCATCTCTTCGTTTATGCCTGATGCACGTACATCAAGAGCTCCTCTAAAAATGTAAGGAAATCCTAGAACATTGTTAATTTGATTTGGATAATCGCTTCTTCCGGTAGCCATGATTAAATCGGTACGTGTAGCAAATGCCTCCTCAAAACTTATTTCGGGAGTTGGATTAGCCAATGCAAAAACAATTGGATTTTTATTCATTGTTTTTAGCATTTCGGGTTTAAAAACCCCGGCCACCGATAAACCTAAAAACATATCTGCACCAACAACAGCATCGGCCAGGGTGTTTAAATCTCTTTTTGTGGCAAATTCCAGTTTTTCTTCACTTAGTTTAGGCCGGTCGGCTCTGATAACACCACGGCTATCGCACATAACTATATTTTCAGGTTTAACCCCCAATTTTTTGTACAGACGCGAGCAGGAAATTGCCGATGCTCCGGCACCATTCACAACGACCTTAATTTCCGAAAGTTTTTTACCTAATAGTTCAGCTGCATTAATTAAACCGGCAGAAGAAATAATTGCTGTACCGTGCTGGTCGTCGTGCATCAGCGGAATATTTAATTCTTCTTTCAACCGTCTTTCAATTTCAAAGCATTCGGGTGCTTTGATATCTTCCAGGTTTATTCCGCCAAAGGTGGGCGCAATCATTTTTACTGTCTCAACAAACTTATCCACATCTTTAGTATCTACCTCAATATCAAAAACATCGATATCTGCATAAATTTTAAAGAGTAATCCTTTTCCTTCCATAACAGGTTTTCCGGCTTCGGCCCCAATATCGCCTAAACCTAAAACAGCTGTTCCATTCGAAATTACTGCCACTAAATTGCCTTTAGCGGTATATTTATAAACATCCTCAGGGTTTTTCTCAATCTCGAGGCAGGGTTCTGCTACTCCCGGCGAATAGGCTAAAGATAAATCTCTTTGTGTTGCATGAGCAACCGTTGGAACTACTTCAATTTTTCCGGGTCTTCCTTCACTATGATACTTTAACGCATCTCGTTTAAATAAATTATCCATGATGTAATTTTATAGAAAAAAATATTATTTGAAAATTGGTCAACATTCATACGGTATATAAAAACAAGCCTTTTATTAAGAATAGACGGCTTACTTTAAGCAATAAAATTACAAAATGTTGAAGTAGCTTAACCTTTAAAACTCAATCAATAATAATTATTTTTTAGTCTAATAATTCTCTATTAATGAATAATTTAAGCAACATATTTTTATAATCCATAAATTTATTATCGTTTTTTCGATTATTAAATTTGTATTTTTACTGCACTATCTAATAAAAATTAAAGTGTACGAATACTTAAAGGGCAAACTGATTGAGAAAAATCCGGCTTATGCAATTATTGATTGTGGTGGAGTTGGTTATTTTGTAAACATCTCATTACATACTTTTTCTGATTTATCGGAGAAGGAACAATGTAAACTTTTTATCCATTTTATTGTAAGAGAGGATGCACATATTTTGTATGGATTTGCCAATACTTTTGAAAGGGATGTATTTAGAAGCCTTATTAATGTTTCAGGTGTGGGAGCGTCTACTGCCCGAATGATACTTTCTGCATTAAGCCCAAACGAAGTAATTGATGCCATTGCAAGAGGCGATGTAAATATATTGAAATCGGTAAAAGGCATTGGTTTAAAATCTGCTCAACGAATAATTGTCGACTTAAAAGGGAAACTTGAAATTAATGCTGAT
>JAZDJM010000147.1:0-3807 GCA_043804305.1 Bacteroidota bacterium | reverse complement strand
ATCAAAATCAATTTCTTCAATATCAAGTTGTCCGGCTTCAATTTTGGAGAAATCGAGAATATCATTGATTAAATTTAATAAGGAAGAGGCAGATTGCTGTATTGTTCTAACAAAATCGCTTTGTTTTTCGTCTAAATTGGTTTGTTTCAATAAATCAGTCATTCCAATAATACCATTCATTGGAGTACGGATTTCATGACTCATGTTTGCTAAAAATTCACTCTTGCTTTTATTAGCTGAATCTGCTCTTTCTTTCTCAGAGATTAAAGCATTTTCAATTCGTTTTCTTTCAACAATTTCCTGAAGCAGCTTATCCATATTTCGCTGCAAATCAACCGTCCGTTCCTTAACCTGATCGAGCAGTTCTTTTTCGCGTTTATTTAAACTTTGTATTCGGAAACGGTATATTAAGTAGGATAAAAAGAGAGCCACAACCAATAAAGCGACGTAAAACCAAATGGATTCTACAAAAGCAATCTGACTTCCATCTTGTGCCGTAGTAAAAATTGACGAAAAATTAATATTGTTAATCAATTGTAAATGAGCATGAATCATAAAAGACAAAAGGATTAATTTGAAAATAATTTTTTATAATTCGTTAACTTTTTATCCATTGCAATTTACATTTTTTTTTAATTATTTGAAGAATCAAATATTTTCTTAAATAAAGAATCGTTTAAATAAATTTATAACGATTTTTGCATATGCTTTTTGAAGATACTTACAAAATGATTTATTCGGCCACAACAGCCGAGTTTAAAGATAAAGGAAGTAAGTTTATTGCCTATTCTTTTCCTGTACATAACGAAGAAGAAATAAAACAGCATTTGCTCGATTTGCGAAAAATTCATTACGATGCTAGGCATCATGCATATGCTTATATTTTAGGATTTGACAAGCTAAACTGGCGGGCAAATGATGATGGAGAACCTTCAGGTAGTTCAGGCAAACCTATTTACGGACAATTACTTTCGTTCGATTTAACAAATACTTTAATAGTAGTAGTTCGTTATTTTGGCGGCACTAAACTGGGTATTCCCGGTTTAATAAATGCTTACCGGAGTGCAGCACGGGAAGCCCTTAATGCAGCCGAAATTACTGAACACCGAATAGAGGAAGTTTATGAAATTGCTTTTTCTTATGCAGATATGAATGTGGTTATGCGAATTTTAAAAGAAGCACAATTGGAACCAATAACTACTGATTTCCAAATTGATTGCAAACTAAAATTTAAAGTAAGGAAACTCGATTCGTCGAGAATCTATGAACAATTTGCTGCAGTGCATACCCTAAAAATTAAGTATATTGAAACGATTTAAGGTTTACAAATTCTTTTTCTTTTTGCTAAGATTTTAAATAACCTAATAATCGGATATCTTCAGGCACGTTTTCAAGCATTGTTTTAACGATGTATGAATCTGATTCGTGTTGATACAAGTCTGAATATATCCTAACAATGATACTTCTTATTTCATTCTGACTTATTTTTAAAAATCTTGAATGGCTTAAAACACAGAGCAGTGTATTTACAGATTGTCCGGAGAGGGGTGAAGGAACAATTGTTTTAACGCCTTCTATTAGTGAAAGCCCCTGTTTTAGATAGAATTCCAGTTTTTTTTGATTTTCTTCCCGATTCCCAAAATCGGGATCTTCAACCTCAAACAGAACATGATTAGTTTTCAGGTATTCCGAGGCTTTTAGTACTTCCAAATAAATTCTGCCAAATGGCAAATGCTTGGCCGATGGGATAATCGAAATTATTTCGTTTACATAAAAATTAGTGTCTTCTAATTTCCATAACAAGGCCATAAATACTGGCATAACATTTTGTTTACCCAGTATGATTACAGCCTTACCGCTGTTTATCTTTTTTTCAATATTTTCGGTTGGCATTTGAAGGTTATCGTCAGTTCCGGCTTTATAAACTTCAATCGCTTCCAAATATTCAACACTATCCTTATCCAGAATATTATAAAATTTGAGCATATTTATCAGATTTAGAAATGTAAGAATTAATCAGATCAATAAATAAAAGACTAGCGATTAAATTGACCTTTTATAATTTGATAAGCTTTTTCCAATCCCTTTGGATTTTTACCGCCTGCTGTAGCAAAATGAGCCTGGCCGCCACCGCCACCCTGAATCTCTTTTGCCACTGTCCGAATAATTTCCGATGCATCCAATTTATGATTTTCAATTAAATCTTTACTTAAAGCAATGGTTAAAGAAACCTTCTCATCATTCACACTGCCAATGGCTACTAAAGTATTTTTACTTTCTTTTAAAATGTCAAAAACCAAATTTTTAATTGTATTAGGTTCAAAATCTACCGTTGTGGTAATATAATTGATTCCATTTAAAGTCTCTGCATTCTCTATTAAATGATTTTTTAGCTTATTGGCTTTTTCATTGTTGAGAATTTCAACTTGTTTAAAGAGTTTTTTATTTTCGTCCAATAAGTTTTGAATTCCTTTGGATAAATCTTTCTGGCCTTTTAAAAGTAATTTTATATCCTCCAATTGTTCAAGTTGTTCATTGTAAAAGGCAATTGCTTTTTCACCGGTAATTGCTTCAATACGTCTAATCCCGGCGGCTATGGCACCTTCATGAACTATTTTAAAAAGTCCGATACTACCTGTTGAATCTACATGAGTTCCGCCACACAGTTCAATCGAATGTCCAAATTGAACAACTCTTACATTTTCGCCATATTTTTCTCCGAATAAAGCAATAGCTCCAAGCTTTTCAGCGTCCTTAATGGGCACATCATTCAGAATATTTGAAGGGGTATTATTCCAAACTGCTTGATTTACATGTTGTTCGATAAGTCTTATTTCTTCATCGGTCAATTTTTGAAAATGCGAAAAATCGAAACGTAGATAACTAGCATCAACATAAGAACCTTTTTGTTCAACATGTTGACCTAATATTTGCCGAAGTGCATGGTGCATTAAATGAGCAGCTGAATGATTATTTGCAGTTTTTTTACGGATATCAGGAATAACCTGTGCCTTAAATTTCAGCACCGGATTTTTGGGCAATTTTTTAGTGAAATGAACAATCAGGTTATTCTCTTTTTTTGTATCGAATATCTCTACTTTTTCTTCACTACTTTGAATAAAGCCGGTATCTCCAACCTGGCCTCCCGATTCTGCATAAAAAGGAGTTTGATCGAACACCAATTGATAAGCCGATTGATTTTTTGACTGTATCTTTCTGTATCTTAGAATATTAATATCAACAACAAGTTGATCATAACCTACAAAACGATTTTGCTTTTCTTCCGATAAAATAACCCAATCATCAGTTTCAGCAACGGATGCTTGTTTTGAACGTTCTTTTTGCTCTTGCATAAATAAGTCAAAATCAGCCTTACTTACACTTAGATTATTTTCTTTAACAATGAGTTCAGTTAAATCGAACGGAAATCCAAAAGTATCATAGAGTTCAAAGGCATCTTTTCCGGAAAGGCTTTTTCCATTTGATTTCCTAATTTGATCTATAACCTTATCCAGGCGCTGGATTCCTGTACTTAGTGTATTTAAAAATGAATTTTCTTCTTCCTGAATTACTTTTGAAATAAGTTTTTCCTGTTTTTTTAATTCAGGGAAAAAATCGCCCATCTCCTTAACCAGAACAGGAAGTATCTTATACATAAAAGCGTCACGTTGATTTAAAAACGAATAGGCATAACGCACGGCGCGTCTTAGAATACGTCTGATAACATAACCGGCGCCGACATTTGAAGGCAATTGGCCATTGGCAATGGTAAATGCAAGAGCCCTGAGATGATCTGCAATTACACGC
>JAZDJM010000146.1:0-5001 GCA_043804305.1 Bacteroidota bacterium | reverse complement strand
CAAGATTTATTAAATTCGAGTGTTTTAATCGAACGTTGATATTTTTGGCTCGAACAATTTTAATCAAATCAGCATGATGAATTCTTTTAAGGAATAATTTGAGAAATAAATCCGGAACCTGATATATTTTTGGTTTTCGTACAATACATACATCTATTAATCCGTCGTTAATTTTGCCTTGAGGCGAAATCACAAAATTATTCCCAAACTGGTTTGCATTTGCAAAAACAACCATAAAGGCTTCTTCTTCGTAATCTATTTCATCGATGCTTAAATAATACTTTTGACTTGAAAATCTAAAAAATTCCCTAACGCTTATTTTTGTATAATTCCACAAACCACGTTTCCCTGAAATATCAAATTGTTTGGCAATATGAGCGTCAAATCCAATACCTGCAAGGCTTACAAATTGATGATTATTGATTCTTGCGGTGTCAATTTGTTCAGTTTTAAATGCATTGATTTTTTCAATAGCGCTTTTTATTTGAAGTGGAATTTTTAAATGTCGCGCTAATCCGTTGCCAGAACCAATGGGTATAATTCCTAAAGCGGTTTTAGTACCTATTAAACCCTGAGCAGCTTCATTTATCGAACCATCACCACCAACCACAACCACCGCATCATAATTATTTTCTGCAGCATTTTTGGCAAGAACTGACATGTGGCCTTTGAATTGAGAATATATAATCTCAGTTTCAAACAATTGAAAGTCAATAGTTTTATACAAGGCATTTATTGCTTTATTTTGTTTGCCTGTTCCGCTTTTTGGATTTATGAGGACAAGAATCCGCTTCTTCATTTTTCTTCTCTTTAAGTGCAAGGATAGATATTATTAGGTTTTATAACAAATGATATTCTTTCTTTAAAGACAAAATCTCAAAAACTGAGACAAAAGTATATAAAATAGAATTTTAGTTCAATTGATTGCTCTAGAAATCGGGATTTAATCAAAAATTCTTAGATTTGGCTAAAAAAAAATGTACAATTTCGAATACAAAAATCCGGTTAAAATTATCTTCGGTAAAGACACAATCAGTTTACTGAGTAAAAATATCCCATCAAACAGCAGAGTGTTAATGCTTTATGGAGGAGGAAGCATTTTTAAGAATGGCGTTTACGAACAGGTTAAATCCGCGTTAAAAGCATTTACATTTTTCGAGTTTGGTGGTATTGAGCCTAATCCCACCTATCAAACCATGATGAGTGCGCTCGAAATAGTTCGAAAAGAAAAAATAGATTTTCTTCTTGCTGTGGGCGGTGGCTCTGTTGTTGATGGCACAAAATTTTTAGCCGCAGCAGCAAATTTTGATGGAGAAGCCTGGGACATCTGTCAGAAAGGTGCTGTGGTTAAGTCTGCAATTCCAATTGGAGTAGTTCTTACACTTTCGGCAACCGGAACAGAGATGAATCCATTTTCTGTTGTCAGTCATAAAATTACGAATGAAAAACTGGCTTTTGGAAGCCCGCATGTTTATCCGAAATTCTCAATTCTCGATCCCAATGTTCTAAAAACGCTGCCTAAATCGCAACTGGCAAACGGTGTTGTGGATGCATTTGTGCATGTAATGGAACAATACCTCACATTTCCAAACCATGCTGAAGTTCAGGATCGATGGGCCGAAGGAATTTTATTGAGCCTGATTGATTATGGCCATGACTATGTTTGGAAAGAATTTAATTACAATGTGGCTGCAAATATCATGTGGGCAGCAACCATGGCGCTAAACGGACAACTTTCGCTTGGTGTGCCGAGCGATTGGGCAACGCATACAGTTGGGCACGAACTTACAGCACTTTACGGGCTTGATCATGGCCAGTCTTTGGCAGTTATTCTACCCGGAATGATGGAAGTGATGCGCAAGGAAAAACATGAAAAGCTTATTCGTTATGCGAAAAATGTATGGAAAATTGAAGGTGAGCACGATGAAATTATTATCGATGAAGCAATTGTGAAAACCGAGGAATTTTTCAGAAGTTTGGATCTGAAAACAAAACTGAGTGAATACAATATTCCGAAAAGTGGCATTGAGCAAGTAATAGAAAAGCTAAATAGTCAGGGCAAAATTAACTTGGGCGAACAAAAGAAGCTTACACCAAATCGCTTAAGATCTTTGCTTGGGATGAGGTTTTAAACATTCAGTCTGATGAGCCTTAATAAATTGTTAAAAGGATTAGGCTATTATTTTCAAGCGATTATCATTCTGCTTCGACAGAAAATTTACCTGAAAAACTATTTTTTATCTGATCTAGTTTTTCCATCCTCTTTGGAAAAAGAATACTATTTCAAATCCACGCATTATAACCGAACCAAGCAATATTTGCTTGCCAATCGTTTTTTTGGCGAATTGCTATGTGTTTTACGTGGTCAAAAAATGAGCAGTTCAGAAATGAAAAGCTTTGCCAATTTAAGTGCTTGCGCGCCCATTTTTGATGATTTTTTTGATAATGGAGAAACTGATCTGCATAAGATTAACGAACTGCTCAATAATCCAAAAAAAGAAGTGCCGGAATCAGATATGCAAAAACTTACGGTTCACTTTTTGCAGAATATTTTGTCTTATCTAAGTGATCACGAAGAATTTTTAAAAACTGCAAATCTATTGTTTGAAGCCCAGAAAGCAGCCGGCGCCCGTCAACATGAAGAAGAGAATATCCGAAATTTATGGAAATATTCTGAACAAAAAGGCGGCTATTCCGGATTGCTTTATGCATTGTTATTAACTCATCCGCTTACGGATATGGAAAAAGAGATTGCTTTTGATTTAGGCGCTTTCGGGCAGTTTATGGATGATGTTTTCGATATTTATGATGATAAAAAGAATGGGGTTTTTACTTTTCCTAATACATCAGAAACAGTGAAAGAAATTGAAGCTTTTATGAACAATACTATCAGCATAATCTTTGAAAAAATAGACAACCATAACTGTTCACATAACGCAAAAAGAGATTTTAAAAACATACTTCAAATACTTGCATCCGCAATTCGCGTCGCTTTAGCCCAGTACAAAAGAATCGAAAAAGAGTATAAGGTTGCACCTAAATCTTGCTTAAAAATGGATAGAAAAAAATGGATAGTAGATATGGAAAACCCTGCCAATTTGTTTAAAATGTTTCAAATCAGTATAAGTAGATTAACTGAATTGGCTATCTTTCCTCTGAAAAACAAATTTGATTAAATTGGACTGAGGGAATCTACATGAAGTTTATTATTGAGTTCTTGTCTAATTACAGAATTTCATGTAGGTTTGTTAAATTGTAAATAGCAACAGCATGAAGTTTAAAAGAATCTTACTAAAACTAAGCGGAGAATCCTTAATGGGAGATCAACAATATGGAATCGATGCAGACCAATTAACCAGTTATGCCTCACAAATTAAAGATGTTGTCAACGAAGGCGTAGAGGTTGGAATTGTAATTGGCGGCGGCAATATATACAGAGGCCTGCAGGGTGCCGGAAAGGGCATGGACAGGGTTCAGGGCGATTATATGGGGATGTTGGCAACGGTTATAAATTCAATGGCGTTACAGGGTGAATTAGAGAAAATAGGCATTAGTGTTAAATTATTATCCAGCCTTGTCTTAAAACCCATGACCGAGCCTATGAGCCGAAAAATAGCAACCGACTATTTAAAAGAAGGTAAAGTGGTGATTATTGCCGGAGGTACCGGGAATCCGTTTTTTACCACAGATTCCGCATCGGCATTGCGTGGCGTTGAAATTCAGGCCGATGTTTTTTTAAAGGCAACACGGGTGGATGGTATTTACACTGCAGATCCTGAAAAAGATCCTGCTGCCACAAAATACAGTGAGCTTAGTTTTGATGAAGCTTACGAAAAGAACCTCAAAATCATGGATTTAACTGCTTTTACTTTATGTAAAGAAAATGCATTGCCAATCTACGTATTCGATATGAATACTCCTGGAAATTTATTGAAAGTAATTCAGGGAATGCATATTGGAACAATTGTTAAATAATCATTAACACTATTTAGAAATATTTTAAATTGTACATTTGCCTAAAAAAAGATGAACAATTATATCGTTTTAGTTTTAACATTGCTTAGTTTAAATGGCTTTTCTCAAAGCAAATTTCATGATTTTGTTGTAAAAGATATCCAAGGTAACGACTTCGCTTTTAGCCAGTTGGCTGGTAAAAAAGTTATGGTAGTTAATACTGCCTCCAAATGCGGATTAACACCGCAATACGAAGATTTAGAGAAATTATACAAAGAGTTTGGAGGAGATAATTTTGTAATTATCGGATTTCCGGCCAATAATTTTTTAAGTCAGGAACCCGGAAGCAATGAGCAAATCCTCGAATTTTGCACCTTAAATTACGGAGTTACATTTCCGATGATGAGTAAAATTTCGGTAAAAGGAGATGATATGCATGCTCTTTATCATTGGCTAACTGAAAAAGAACTCAATGGCTTTGAAGATTCGAGCGTCAGTTGGAATTTTCAAAAATATTTGATTGGAAGAGACGGAAAACTTGAGAAAGTTTTATCCCCTAAAACAAAACCTTACGATTCCCAAATTACAGATTGGATTAAACTTAGATAAGTCATTAGACTTTTTTTTAAATTCTGAAATTAATTTCCGGAAAAGATTTTTAATTTTTTGCTGAGCATATATTATTTAGTAATTTAGTACTCTCAAAATGTAATCATTTAGAGAACAATTATTAAATAAAACCTATGAAATATCCATTTTCTATTTATGGCAATCCTTGTATAAATGGTTTTATGGCTATTCTCCCAAAAAATCGGAACAAGTAATCTGAAAAATTAATAATTATAACAAATGAAACGAACATGCCTAACAGAATTTTCAGACGCACAAGGCAATGATTATAAGACATGTGAGTTTCATCTGACCATTAAAAAGCAAATTATAAACTGATGAAACTTTCATGCTACAGGAGTAAATTTTATGGAGGGTAGCACAAAAGGAAATAAATAAAAAATTAAAACAAAAGTCTCGGCTCATGAAAGTTCCACG
>JAZDJM010000145.1:0-2063 GCA_043804305.1 Bacteroidota bacterium | reverse complement strand
ATTTTTTTACCTTCACGTTTTGAAACCAGAACCTTGTTGTTTTTCAGTATATTTAAATGATGAGATGCAGCAGCCTGTTCAATGGCTAGAATTTTATATATTTCGGTAACGCTTAATCTTCGGTTATTTTCGAGCATGTCAATTATTGCAATGCGCATTGGATGGGCAATAGCTCTTAATTTGCTGGCTGCAAATTCAAGTTTCTCAATACTCAGAGATATGTCTTCCATGATAAATTTGTTTGGGATAAAGTATATAATATTTCACAAAAATAAATATTTAGTTATGTTTTTTGAACAAAGTGCAAAATAATCAACAATTTAGAATAATTCTAAGTTATTAACAAAATAAATTGGTGAATTTGAAATTTTTCCCATCAAATAATCCTTTATCGCTTAATTTTAAATCCGGAATTACCAATAATGCCATAAACGAAAGGGTCATATAAGGCGCTGAAAGTTTACCTCCAAGGGATTTGGCTTTACTTTCAATATGCGAATAAAGCTTTGCAAGTTCAAAGCCATCAGAATTCGACATAATACCGGCAACTGGCAAAGGAATTACAATATGCTCATCATCTGCTACATAGGAAACTCCTCCTCGCTCACGAATAATCAGGTTTATGGCCTTAATCAATTCTGCATCCGAGGTTCCGACAGCAATAATATTATGGCTGTCGTGAGCAACACTCGATGCGATGGCACCTTTTTTAAATCCAAATCCTTTTATGAAACCAATAGCGGGTTCAGAGACTTTATAGCGATTCATCACAACAAGCTTAAGAATATCGTGTTCTATATCGCTGACTACATTATTATTTTCAACTTTAGGATCTGCCAAAATTTGATTTGTAATTAATTGTCCTTCAATTGCTTCAATAATTTTTAATTTTCCTTCCCTTGGAATTACTTTTATATCTGAAACTATTAATGGTTTTGCATTAAATAAATTTGGGGTTTTTTCATTGATAGAAGGTATGAGTGATTTTCCATTTTCTGCAATCAATTTTCCTTGTGAATAGGTTTTTAAAATGTTGAAATCCTTAAGGTTATCCACAATAATCAGATCGGCATCATCACCCACCTGCAATAAACCTACATTTAGCTTATAGTGCCTGATTGGATTTAATGTGCAGCTTTTTAGAATATTTATAATATCATATCCTTTTGCCAATGAGCGCTTTATCATTTCGTTGATATGAGATTTTTCCAAATCGTTTGGATGTTTGTCATCCGAACAGAGCATAATCTTATCGCTATAATCACGCATTAATTCAATAAGAGAATCAAAATTTTTAGCGGCACTCCCTTCTCTAATCTGAATAATCATTCCCTGATTTATTTTTTCCATTGCTTCTTCAATGGTAAAACATTCATGATCGGTTGAAATGCCTGAATGAATATATTTTTGAGCATCAGCACCTTTTAAACCCGGTGCATGGCCGTCAACCGGTTTATCGTATTTTCTTGCTGTTGCCAATTTAGTAGCTACTTCAGGATCGTTATATAAAACCCCGGGGAAATTCATCATTTCGGCAAGATATTTTACTTCATCCATTTTCAGAAGCTCTTCAACTTCTGCAGCTCCCAGACTGGCTCCAGCATTTTCAAAAGTGGTAGCCGGAACACACGAAGGTGCACCAAAAAAGAATTTGAATGGAACTTTTTTTCCGTTTTCAATCATAAATTTTACACCTTCAATTCCTAGCACATTGGCTATTTCGTGCGGATCGGAAACTGTTGCTACAGTTCCATGAATGGATGCCAAACGCGCAAACTCAGAAGGAATTAGCATGGAGCTTTCGATATGAATGTGGGAGTCAATCAGTCCGGGCAGAATGTAACAGTTTTCTGTGAGGTCTGGATTAGGAACAATTTTATTGATTTTAGATCCTTCCAGATATAGCTCGGCTTTAAAAATTTTGGCTGCGAGGATATCAACAACATTTCCTTTTAATATTTTCACGAGTATAAATATTTGTTAATTAATTGGTCTCGTGGAACTTTCATGAACCGAGACTTTTGTTTTAATTTTTTATTATTTCCTTTTGTGCTACCTTCCAT
>JAZDJM010000144.1:0-6281 GCA_043804305.1 Bacteroidota bacterium | reverse complement strand
TATTTCTGCAAGTTTTTTATTGACGGCAGAGAATATATTTACACCAAGACTAAAATTAGTTGCATAAAAAAGGCTTTGATTGGTATTAAGGCATACTTCCGAAATTCTTTTAAAATCGGTATACCAGGCGGTTGTACCAACAACAATAGGAACATTATTATCGAAACATTTTTCAATATTCTGAACCACTGTTTTCGGCATGCTAAAGTCAATCGCTACATCTGCTTTGACCAATAAATTTCCCTTGTCGATCCAATCCTTTTCATTATCAAGAGTTAGAAGAATTGTATGGCCTTTTGCTATGGCCATTTTTTCAATTTCTTTACCCATTTTTCCATATCCAAGTATGGCTATTTTAAGTCCTTTATTCGAAATATTTTCCATAATGATTAGATTAATATCAGGGTTTTCCAAGTGTAAAACGCAATTGCACACCCGGACTAATATGGATATGATTTTGATTTTGATAGATCATAGGGTCAATTCCGATGCTTAAATTATCATTGATATCGAAATTATGAAAATGTGCATCTACAGTGGCATCAATCATTTGCAAAAGATAAAACGCCCCGAATAATATATAATTCAACTCAAGATTTGATTGATAATATTCGCGTAAACTCAATAATTGCTCCTTCGAATAATTATTAATAAGCGGATCTTCAGAAGCTAGTCCGTTGAGCGCTAATTTTATGGCATAGGCATCGCGGTATTTGGTGTACTCTTGCCGGTTAATTATCGAGAAATAAGCCAAGGTACTAAAACCGGCATAAACGATAGGAATTTTCCAGTATTTTTGATTGTAATACTGACCTAAACCCGGCAATGCGGCCGACATCCACAAGGCTTTTGTTGGGTTATGATCGGTGAAATAGCGATGCTTTGGAGCAGTTGTGCTTTGGCTTAAAACAGTAGGCGTAAAATTGAAAAAAAACAAAAAAACGGCAAGAAAAGACAAATAATTTATTGCATAGTCTTTGCTATTTTTGCGTTTAATTTCATACATATAAAAAACTTATTTTTCGAGTAGAGCAATAATGCGCAGTAAATCAGACTCTCCGGTAAACGGAATACTGATTTTCCCTTCGCCCTTGGTATTTCTTTTCAAATCAACGCGGGTTGAAAGCAAGTTGTTCAATTGATTTCTGTAACTTATGAAATTTGCAGGTAAATGATCATCTCTTTTTCTTTCCACCTTTTCGATTGGATGCATAAGCTCTTTGACCAAATTTTCGGTGTCTCTCACCGACAATTCTTTTGAAATAACCAGTTCGAGAATTTTAAGTTGCGAAGGAAGACTTTCGATGCTAATTAAACTTCGGGCATGGCCCATGCTTATTTGATTCTGAGTCAGGGCAATTTGAACTTCGGCAGGCAGTTTTAACAAACGCAGATAATTGGTTATAGTTGAGCGTTTTTTACCAACTCTGTTTCCAAGTTCCTCTTGCGTAATTTTACATTCTTCGATTAAGCGATTGTAGCTTATAGCAATTTCAATTGCATTTAAATTTTCGCGTTGAATATTTTCAACAAGCGCTAATTCAAGCATTTGCTCATCATTAGCAACCCGAATAAATGAAGGTATGGATTTTAATCCGGCCATTTTTGCAGCACGCAACCTTCTTTCTCCTGAAATTAGCTGATATTTTTCAAATCCAACTTTCCGAACAGTAATGGGCTGAATAATGCCTTGTTTTTGGATAGAATCTGAAAGTTCCAGAAGTGCTTCATCCTCAAATTCGCTACGCGGTTGAAAAGGATTTGTTTCTATCTGATGAATAGCAAGCTCAGCAATCGCTCCAACAACATAATTGCCGGAAATATCTTTTGATGTTATGTCAGTTTCGGGGCTTCCTAAAATGGCATCAAGGCCTCTTCCCATTGCTTGCTTTTTACTCATAATTAATTTGTTTTGTTTTTAGCTGTTAAGCTGGTCATGTTATTTTTTTGTAATATTTCTCTCGCCAAATTCAGGTAACTGATTGCACCGCTACTTTCGGCATCATGCATGATGGCGGTTTCGCCAAAACTTGGCGCTTCGCCCAGTTTAGTGTTTCGGCCAATAATAGTCTTAAATACCATTTGCTGAAAATGCGTTTTTACCTCTTTTACAACTTGACGGGAAAGACGTAAACGGGCATCGTACATGGTGAGTAAAATCCCTTCAATATCCAGTTTAGTATTGAGTCGTGACTGAACTATTTTTATGGTATTCAGCAACTTTCCTAATCCTTCAAGAGCAAAATATTCGCATTGAACAGGAACGATTACTGAGTCAGAAGCAGTAAGTGCATTGATGGTTATTAATCCCAATGAAGGAGAACAATCTATGATGATAAAATCATAATCATCTCTTATTTTTTCGAGGCTCTTTTGTAGAATATGCTCACGCTGAGGTTGGTTTATCAGCTCAATTTCTGCGCCAACCAAATCGATGTGTGAAGGAAGTATATATAAATTAGGGGTTTGCGTTTCCAAAATTACTTCATTTGGATCTACCCCATCCATAATACATTCATAGATGCTGGAGCTAATGTTTTTTAAATCAAAACCGATACCGGATGTTGAATTTGCTTGCGGGTCGGCATCAATTATAAGCGTTTTATGCTCCAACACGGCAAGGCCTGCAGCTAAATTAATCGCTGTGGTGGTTTTTCCGACTCCACCTTTTTGATTTGCAATTGAAATTACTTTCCCCATTTAAATTATTTTTTTGCAAAAGTACGATTTAATCTTTTTTTATTTCCAAAATTTATCAACATTTAAACTCAAAAGCTGAATCTAAACAAAATGAAACGATTAACAAATTTGTAGCAATTGATTTTTAGCGGGGCATACAATTAAATTGAGAAATAGAAAATTGCGTTATATGTTCCGAAATCATTAATTGGTTTCGGTATTCATTTCAATCCCCTCTTTTTGGTCGTTATCAATAAATTGAATGGCATTTTTTAAACCTTCTACAAAGGCACCAAAATCTTCCTTATAAACAAAAATCTTATGTTTCTCATAATGATGTTTGCCTTGTAAGTCATCTGTCCGTCTTACACTTTCTGTAACCGAAATGTACTTTTCCTTACTTTTTGTTTCTCTTACATCAAAAAAATAGGTTCGTCTGCCAGCTCTGTATACATGCGAAAAAATATCAACACGTTTCTCGGAAATTAACGAATCATTCATCATTTATTTAGTTTTGTGCTTAGCAAACCTACATGAAATTCTGTAATTACACAAGAACTCAAAAAAAAACTTCTTGAAGCTTGGCTATGTTTAATATCCTTGAATCTTTTATTAGGAAAAAATGAATTAAAATCTTTTTTTCGAATACTGTTTTTTCTGTTTTGTTGGCAATAAGCAAAAATCAACATCCTATGCATGTAAAAAAACCCTAATTTTGCAGCAAAAACCAATTTCCTTTTTATGCTCAGCAGAAGACATATTCGAATAAAAGTTCTTCAAGCATTATATGCTTACACACAACTAGATACTCAAAATTTAGTACTTGCAGAAAAACAATTATTGAAACATTTTGAAAAAGTTTACGACCTTTTTATTTATCAATTGTCTCTTTTGGTCGAAATTAGAGTCTTTGCAGAAGATAGAATGGTTGATGCCAAAAAGAAATATTTCCCCACTCAGGAAGAACTAAATCCAAATGAAAAATTTATTCGCAACGCTTTTTTAATTCAACTTTCTGAAAACAAAGATTTAATAAAGAAAACTGAAGCCCTTCACATAAACTGGAAAACAGAAACCGAACTTATTCGAAAACTCTACCAACAAATAAGAGATTCTGAGAGTTATAAAACGTATTTAAACAATAGTGAATCGAACTTTAAAACCGACAAAATTCTTATTGAAAAATTAGTTGATGAAATACTGATTCCGAATGAAGCACTACATTATTATTTCGAAGAACTACATTTAAACTGGACTGACGATTACTATCTGGCAGCCCAATTGGTTCTTGTTTTCATTTCATCGTCAAAACAAAACTGGAATTCAACCAAAGAACTTCCAAAGCTTTTTAAAGACGAAATGGATAAAGACGGAAGCGAGGATTTGGAATTTGCAAAAATATTATTCCGTAAAACTATCACAAATTCAAGCACTTATTTAGAACTAATAAAACCCAGAATGGTAAACTGGGAAATCGATCGCGTGGCATTAATCGATTTAATCATTCTAAAAATGTCACTGGTTGAATTAACCGAAATGCCTTCAATCCCAATTAAAGTTACTATGAATGAATATATTGAGATTTCAAAATATTTTTCTACTCCCAAAAGTAAAATCTTTATCAACGGTATTCTCGATAATTTAATCATCGAGCTGAAATCTTCAGGTAAACTAATAAAAACGGGAAGAGGACTAATTGAATAAAACAGGACACCCCGAATTAATATACAATTCCTTCCACCTTTATCACATATTTTAATACCTTTGCAGGTTCAAAATTGAAACAGATTATGATACAAATTACATTGCCTGACGGTTCCAAAAAGCAGTTAAAGAAAGGAAGTACTCCTTACGATTTGGCTTTGGAAATAAGCGAAGGTTTAGCACGCAATGTTTTAGCCGCCAAAGTAAATGGTCAGGTAATCGACGCCTCACGACCAATTGAAGAAGATGCAAAGGTTCAATTGCTTACATGGAACGATGCAGAAGGAAAATCAGCCATGTGGCATTCATCGGCACATCTGATGGCAGAAGCGGTTGAACAATTGTATCCGGGTGTAAAATTCGGAATTGGCCCCGATATTGATAATGGTTTCTACTACGATATCGATTTCATGAATTATACCATTTCTGAAAGCGATTTAGAAAAAATTGAAAAGCGCATGCTCGAATTGGCAAAAGAAAAACAAAGCTATTCGAGAAAAGAAATAAGCAAAACCGACGCGCTTAAATTCTTTACCGAAAAAGGTGATGAATATAAGATTGAGCTGATTAACGATTTGGAAGATGGCTCAATAACCCTGTATCAATCAGGCACATTCACTGATTTATGTCGCGGGCCTCATTTAATAAATACTGCTCCAATAAAAGCCGTTAAACTTTTAAATATTGCCGGCGCTTATTGGCGAGGCGATGAAAAAAGAAAACAACTTACCCGAATTTACGGAATAACATTCCCCAAAAATAAAGACCTTGTCGATTATCTTGTTTTACTGGAAGAAGCAAAGAAACGGGATCACCGTAAACTTGGAAAAGAACTCGAACTTTTTACCTTTTCAGAAAAAGTTGGCAAAGGATTACCACTTTGGCTGCCAAAAGGAGCCCAATTGCGCGAAAGATTAGAGAATTTCCTGAAAAGTGTTCAGAAACAATATGGGTATTTGCCAGTTATTACTCCGCATATCGGCCAAAAAGAACTGTATGTTACTTCCGGCCATTATGCAAAATACGGCCAGGATAGTTTTCAACCCATCCATACTCCTGCTGTAGATGAGGAATTTTTGCTCAAACCCATGAATTGCCCTCACCATTGCGAAATTTATAAAGCTTTTCCGCATTCCTATAAAGAATTACCCATTCGATATGCTGAATTCGGAACTGTTTATCGTTATGAACAAAGTGGCGAATTGCATGGACTGACACGGGTTCGCGGATTTACTCAGGACGATGCGCACATTTTCTGTATGCCTTCGCAGGTTAAAGATGAGTTTAAAAAAGTAATGGACATCATTGAGCTTATTTTTAATGCCTTTGATTTCAATGAAGTAATGGTTCAGATCTCACTTCGCGATCTAGACAATAAAGAAAAATACATTGGTTCCGACGAAAACTGGGAAATGGCCGAAAACGCCATCCGCGAAGTTGCCGAAGAACGCGGAATTCCGGCAGTTGTTGAATATGGTGAAGCGGCATTTTATGGCCCAAAAATGGACTTCATGGTAAAGGATGCCATCGGCAGAAAATGGCAGCTCGGAACTATTCAGGTTGATTATAATCTTCCGGAACGCTTTGAACTCGAATATATTGGCGCTGATAATGAAAAACACCGTCCGGTTATGATTCATCGCGCACCATTCGGATCAATGGAAAGATTTGTCGCAGTTCTTATAGAACACTGCGGAGGAAAATTCCCCTTATGGTTAAGTCCTGAACAAGTTATAATATTGCCAATCAGCGAAAAATATCAAAAATATGCTGAAAAAGTTTTAAATTTGCTGGAAAATGCCGACATTCGCGCCCAAATTGATGACAGGAGCGAAAAAACCGGTCGGAAAATTAGAGATGCTGAGGTAAAGAAAATCCCTTACATGCTAATAGTTGGC